>DASZZG010000047.1:0-5124 GCA_035543355.1 Solirubrobacteraceae bacterium
ACCGCGGACAGATCTTCGTCGGCAAGCTGCTGGCGGCTACCACCTACGCATTGCTAGCGCTCGCGCTGATGGGCGTGATCGCCGTCGTCGCGGGCGGCTTGGAGTCGGGCTTCAACCCGCTGACGACCCCGTCGGGCACCCGCGTGTCGGCGGGCGAGGCACTCGGCCTGGTCGCGGCGAGCTTCGCTGTCTACCTGCTGCCGCTGCTTGCGATCACGGCCATCGGCGTGCTGCTCTCGACCGTCACCCGCAACAGCGCAGGCGCCGTCGTCGGCACGGTGATGGTCGTGATCGTGCTGGAGATAATCGGCATCCTGCCGGGACTGGGCGGCCTCAAGCCCTATCTGCTGCCGACTCAGTTCGACGCCTGGCAAGGCTTGCTGCGCGCACCGATCGACTGGTCGCCGATTGTCCGCGCCGGCTGGGTCTGTTCGCTCTATGCGGTCCCGTCGCTGATCGCGGCGTACCTGGTCTTTCTGCGCCGCGACGTCGCCGGCGGCTAACCCCGCATACACTGCGCGCGTTCTCGAGCCGCCAACGACGACAGGAGATTCGTGCCGGTCAACGGTGAGGCAACAGGCAAGAGCTATGACCCGGTGGTGTACGCCGTCGGGCGCGAGAAGATTCGCGAGTACGCTCGCGCGGTCGGCGAATCCGACCCGCTCCACCTCGACCTCGAGGCGGCCCGCGCCGCGGGCCATGCCGACGTCGTTGCGCCGCCGATGTTCTGCGTCGTCTACAGCGCCCCTGCGCTCGGCCCGGCGGTGCTCGACCCCGAAGTCGGCATCAACCTCGCGCTGATGCTCCACGGCGGGCAGGAGTTCGTCTGGGGGCCGCTCGTCGTGGCCGGCGACGAGATCACGACGAAAGCGAAGGTCAAGGACATCTCCGAGCGCAACGGGATGGGCTTCTACGTCTTCGAATCGGTCTCCACCAACCAGAAATCCGAGACCGTCTGCACCGGTACCTGGACCAACATCGTCAGGGGGATCTAGTGGCCCATCCTGCAAATCCGCACACCCTTGGATCGGCCGGTGATCACCACCTGGCTGCGTCCTCGGTCGGGGCAATGCAGTCAAGCATTGCCCCTCCCTGCGTCCTTGCCAGGCGGCGCCACCAACCGCCCAAGGATGCACGGACTCACAGGACGGACCACTGATGGCCTTCGATGCGCAACCCGGCGCCGCTCTGCCGGAGCTCAGAGTGACGCCCGATCGTTTTGTCACGGTTCGCTACGCGGGGGCGTCAGGCGACTTCAACCCGATCCACGTCGACGACGACTTCGCCAAGCAGGTGGGCCTTCCCGGTCGCATCCTGCACGGCCTCTGGATGATGGCGCAGGTCGCCCGCGCCCAGACCGAGGCCGCCGGCGGCCCGCAGACGCTGCGCCGGCTGTCGGTTCAGTTTCGCGGCATGGGAATGCCCGAACAGGAGATCGTCGTCAGCGGAACGGTGCGCGAAGCCGGCGACGGCCGGGCGCTGGTGGACACGGTCGCCGAGCAGGGCGGCAATCAGATCATCCGCAACGCCGAGGCCGAGCTGGAGCTCTCGTAGGCGGCGGCGCCCGGGCGCCCGCGTGGCCTGCGGCGGCAGCCACGCGGTACAGGGCCGGCTGGCGACCCTCCTACAATCTGGCGATGCTCACGCCCCGTCAAGAGCTGATCCTGCGCAAGGTGCTCGAGGGCTACGTCGAGGACGGTCAGCCGGTCGGGTCGAAGCTGCTCGCCTCGGATCAGGCGTTGAAGGTCGCGCCGTCGACGATCCGCCACGAGCTGGCGATGCTCGAGGAGCATGGCCTGCTCGGTCACCCGCACACCTCCGCGGGTCGTGTCCCGACCGAGGCGGGCTACCGCTATTTCGTCGATCGCCTGCTGCCTGGTGCGCCCGCGAAGGGAAAGGGGCTGGGGCTGTCGCTGATGCGCCGCGAGGTCGACGAGGCGATGCGCACGACGACCGCCAAGCTCTCGCAGGTGACCGATCTGTTGGCGCTGGTCTCCGCGCCGCCGATCGACACCGCGACGATCCGCCACATCGAGGTCCTGACGCTGCAGCCGCAGGTGCTCATGGTGGTGATCATCACGTCGACCGGCGGAGTGACCAAGCGCGTCTTCACGTTCGACGCGCCCGTCGACTCGGGGATCGCCGACTGGGCCTCCGCATACCTCAACGAGCAGCTGGTCGGCATGGGGCTGGGCGCGCGCATGCTGCACTCGCGCCTTGCCGAGCCTTCGCTGTCGGCGAGCGAGCGCGCCTTCCTCGACGAGCTGGCGCCCGCCTTCTTCGAGCTCGCGGAGACGGCCGACCAGACGCTCTACGTCGACGGCTCGGCGCGGCTGTTGCGCGAGCACCGCTTCGGAGACCTGTCCCAGCTCAACGAGCTGATGGGGATGCTCGAACGCCGCGTGACGCTGCTCGCCGTGCTGCGCGCCGCGCTCAACGCCGACCCGCACGGTCACGACGAGGTCCAGGTGCGTATCGGGCACGAGAACGACATGCCGGCGCTGCGGTCGGTCGCGCTGATCGCGGCGCCCTACGGCTTGCCTCGACGCACCCTGGGGGCCGTCTCGGTGATCGGGCCGGTGCGAATGGACTACGCCACAGCGATCCACTCCGTGCGCAGCGCGGCGGCGGCGCTGTCGCTTTTCGTGCAAGACGTCTACGACGTGAGCTGATAGATGGCCTCGACGATGCCGCGCGACTACTACGAGGTGCTGGGGCTTTCGCGCAGCGCGGACGACGCCGACCTCAAGGGCGCCTTCCGGCGACTGGCGCGCGAGCTTCACCCCGACGTCTCCTCAGATCCCCACGCGGAGGAGAAGTTCAAGGAGGCGGCCGAGGCTTACGACGTGCTGTCGGACCCCGAGCGCAGAGCGACCTATGACCGTTACGGCCACGAGGGCCTTCGCTCGAGCGGCTACGCCTCTCGGTTCGAGGGGTTCGGCTCGTTCGCCGATATCTTCGAGGCGTTCTTCGGCGGTGGCGACATCTTCGGCGGTGGCCGGCGCGGCGGCCCGGCCCAGGGGGGCGATGTCGCCGTGGCGGTCGAGATCGATCTGGCGGACGTCGCGGCCGGCAAGCGCGTGGACGTCTCCTATCAGGTGGTGGCGCGCTGCGACCGCTGCCAGGGCAACGGCGCCGAGCCGGGCACGCCGATCGAGACCTGCGGGCGCTGTCGCGGCGCTGGGCAGCTGCAATCGGTCTCACGCACTCCCTTCGGTCAAGTGGTCCGCGCCGTCGTCTGCGACAGCTGCGGCGGCGACGGCAAGCTGGCACGCGATCCGTGCACCACATGCCGTGGCGAGGGGCGGATCGCGCAGCAGCGGAGCATCACGGTGGAGGTGCCGCCGGGGATCGCCGACGGGCAGCGCATCCGGCTGGGTGGACGCGGTCACGACGGCGACCGCGGTCCTTCGGGGGACCTCTACGTCCACGTCCGTGTGGGCGAGGACGAGCGTTTCATGCGCGACGGCGAGGATCTCGTGACCGCCGTCGACGTGCCTTCGCCGCTGGCGGCATTGGGCACGCGCGTGGTGGTGCCGTCGCTCGACGGCGAGGTCGAGATCGAGGTTCCGGCGGGAACGCAGCCGGGCCAGACGCTGACGCTCACGGGCCGCGGGCTGCCGCCGCTGCGCCGGGGACGCCAGGGAGATCTGCGCGTTGTGGTCAACGTGGTGGTCCCGCGCGAGCTCAGCGATCGCCAGCGCGAGCTGGCGCGCGAGCTGGCCGATTCGCTGAGCGAACAGAACCTGCGCGCAGGCAAGCACGAGAGCCTCCTCTCCAAGCTCAGGCGCGCGCTGCGCCATTGAGGGTTTGATCCGCCTGGCGCTCCGCGTCCGGCGGGCGGACGCGGAGTCGGTGCTGGCCGAGCTGCTCGCGCTGGCGCCCAACGGACTCGAGCAGCGTGACGTCGGCGACTTCGTGGAGTACGCGGTCTACGGCGCGCCGGGAGAGCTGCCGCAGCTGCCCGACCTCGAAGCCGCGGCCGGCGACGCACTGGTGCAGGTCTCGACCAGCGAGCTCGCCGACGATTGGGACGAGCGCTGGAAGCGCTTCCATCGACCGCTGACGATCGCCGGACGGCTGCACGTTCGACCGCCGTGGTGTCCGGCGCCCGGCGACGAGTCGGGTGGCGCTCCGCTCGACATCGTGATCGACCCAGGGCAGGCGTTCGGGACGGGAGCGCATCCGACAACCCGGCTCTGCCTCGAGCTGCTGCTCGAGCTCGACGATCCGGCAGGGGGGTTCGTCGACCTCGGCTGTGGCTCGGGGGTGCTCGCGATCGCTGCCGCCAAGCTGGGCTACGCGCCGGTCACGGCGCTCGACAACGATCCAGCCGCGGTGGCGGCCGCCACCGGCAACGCGGCGGCGAACGACGTCGCGCTCGAGCTGCGGCCCACCGACCTGCGCCGAGATCCGCTGCCCAGCGCGCCCACTTACGCGGCAAACCTCCTGCGTCCGGCGCTGCTGGCATTGGCCGAGCGGCTGCCGGAGCCGCCGCCGCGCCAGCTGATCGCGTCCGGCCTGCTGAGTGTGGAGGCTGACGCCGTGGCTCGAGCGTTCGCCGGCCACGGTCTCGCAGAGCGTGAGCGCCGCGAGGCCGGGGAATGGACAGCCCTGCTCTTGACCCGCGCCTAGGGCGTCCGCCCCCGGCGATCGGCAGGCCATACTCCCGAGGCGATGGCCTGGGACATCGTGATCGCCGGCGGAGGCTTCGGCGGCCTCTACGCCGCTCGCACGCTCGAGCGCCTGCTGCCGCCGCAGGCAGCGCGGATCACGCTGGTCAACGACGTCAACTTCATGCTCTACACGCCGCTGCTGCCGGGCGCCGCCGCGGGCACGCTCGAGCCTCGCCACGTCGTCGTGCCACTGCGCGAGGAGTTGGCGCGGACAGAACTGCGGGTGGGTGTGGTGACCGGCGCCGATCCCGTGGCCAAGACGGTGCAGGTCTCACTCGACGACGCGTACCGGCAGAGCCTCCGGTACGACCACCTGATCGTCGCACTCGGATCGGTGTCGCGCACCTACCCGGTCCCCGGGCTGATCGAGCACGCGATCGGGTTCAAGACGCTATCGGAGGCGATCGCTCTGCGCAACCGGGTGTTGCGGACGCTGGAGACCGCCGAG
>DASZZG010000048.1:0-12038 GCA_035543355.1 Solirubrobacteraceae bacterium
CGTCGGGGCCGGGGATCGAGACCGACATTGGAGCAGCCTACCGAGCGCCTCCCTCCGTCTGGCCTTGTGCTATTACTCGCGACCGAGCGCCACTGAGGGAGCGGGCGTGAGCACGAAGGCGAACGGGGCAGCACTGCTGGCGGATGAAGCGCCGATCGTCGAAGCCGATGAGCTGCGACCGCTGATCGGTGACGCGCAGGAACGGGGCTTCGTCATGTTCGAGCGTGTGGCCGTCGCGCTCGAGGAGCTCGAGCTGACGAAGGAGCAGCTGCAAGAGCTGCACTCCTACCTCGACGAACAGGGGATCGAGGTGCTCGGGTCCGACGGCAAGCCGGTTGACTCCGAGGGCGCGCGCGTCGAGCTGGCGGCAAGACAGCGGGCGCAACCGACGCCGGACCAGCGCAAGAAGCCCGAGCTCGATCTCACAGTCGAACCGAGCCTTGACTCGCTGCGGCTGTATCTGCGCTCGATCGGGCGCGTCTCGCTGTTGACCGCCGCCGAGGAGATCACGCTGGCGCAGCTGATCGAGCGCGGCGACATGTGCGCCAAGCAGCAGATGGTCGAGGCCAACCTGCGGCTCGTCGTCTCGATCGCAAAGGCGTACCTCGGTCGCGGGCTGACGTTCCTCGACCTGATCCAGGAGGGCTCGCTTGGGCTGATCCGCGCCGTCGAGAAGTTCGACTACCGGCGCGGTTACAAGTTCTCGACCTACGCGACGTGGTGGATCCGTCAGGCGGTTACCCGCGCGATCGCCGACAAGGGCCGCACGATCCGCATCCCCGTGCACATGGTCGAGAAGCTCAACAAGGTCGTCCACATCGAGCGCCAGCTGGTCCAGCAGCTCGGCCGCGAGCCGACGCCCGAGGAGATCTCGATCGAGCTCGAGTGCACGCCGCGTGAGGTGCGCGACATCCTGCGCATGGCGCAGCAGCCAGTGTCGCTCGAGAAGCCGATCGGCGACGAGGACGAGTCCGAGCTGGGCGATTTCGTCGAAGATCAGACGGCCGAGTCACCGTTCGAGATCGCGTCGGAGAACCTGCGCCGCGAGAACGTGCGCCGGGCACTGGCGGCGCTCCCCGTGCGCGAGCGCGAAGTGATCGAGATGCGCTTCGGGTTGACCGGAAGCAGACCGCGCACACTCGAAGAGGTCGGCCGCGCGTTCCACGTGACGCGCGAACGCATCCGCCAGATCGAGACTCACACGCTCAAAAAGCTCGAGGCGCTGCCCGAGGCGCAGCGGCTGCGCGACGCGTCGTAGGCGCGGGCGGCGCCGGGCACCGAGCGGGGCGGGAGGTTGCGCCTCCCTCGATATTCTGCTGTGACTCGGGGGGATGTCCGAGTGGTTAAAGGAGACGGGCTGTAAACCCGTTGGCTCTGCCTACGCAGGTTCGAATCCTGCTCCCCCCATGTTCGCTAGGGTGCCGCCTCCGATGCCCGGTCTGAAGGGAATACGCGGCGTGCCCAGGATCCGTCAGATGCGCTCGCTGCTCGCCTTGACGCTCGCGATCAGCCTGACGCTCGTGCTCGCGCCGCCAGGCGCGGGCGTCACTTCCCCGCACAAGCGGTCCGCGGCCGGCGCGCGCAAGAGCACGAAGCGCAAGCACCGCAAACACCGCAAACGCAAGCATCGCAAGCGCAGCGGCACGGCACCGGGCACGCCTACTCCACGCACTCCTACTCTGGGCGCACAGACAGCGTGGGCGCCGGTCGGGTCCAAGCCGCTCTCGGACAGCCAGGCGGCGGCGCTGGTCACGCGCACCCCCGAGAACCGGCCCGAGAACGCGTCCGCGAACAACTACGTGCCATCTGACGCCGAGCTTAAGGCCTTCCATTCCGCCACCGACGAGTCGGGCCGGCGTGCCGACGACGTCAACCCGCTGCGCACCTACGTCACCGGCCGACCCGGCCTGAGCAATCCGTCGACCGACGACCTGCTCCAGTGGGGAGCCCACAAATGGGGCATCCCCGAGGACATCGTTCGCGCGCAGGCGGTGGTCGAGTCCTGGTGGCGGCAGTCGGCGCTCGGCGACCGTACGGCGGTGCAACCCAGCTGGGTCCCCCAGTATCCGCCGCAGGCCCAGATCCCTGGAAGCAACGATGTCTGGCAGTCGATGGGGATCCTCCAGGTCCGGTGGTCGCCCGATGGTTTGATCCACCCGGGTACCGAGCCGCTGCGCTGGAAGTCCGTGGCTTTCAACATCGACTACTACGGCTCGATCATCCGCTACTACTACGACGGGCGCTGCGACTGGTGCGGTCCTGGCTACGCACCCGGCCAGGATTGGAACTCACTCGGTGGCTGGTTCAACCCCAGCCCGTGGAACAACCAGGGGGCGCAGGGCTACGTCGCCACGCTCAAGCAGCGGCTCGCCGAGCGCACCTGGGCGACGCCCGACTTTCAGGGCTAGATGGCTGACTAGTAGGCCGCGGCCGCCAGCGGGCGAGTCTCGCGCACCAGGTCGGTCAGGACCTGCTTTAGCCCCGCGCGCAGCTCCCCGGCGAGTGGCGCGCCCCCTTCGTCGAATTGCTCGTGCGCGTGGGGGACGGGCAGCTCGGCGTCGATCACGCGCGCACCCGCCGCCGCCAGCACCTTGCGCAGCTCGGCCTGCGCCCAAACGGCGCCGAACATCCCCGTGCTCGCGCCGATCACCGCGACCGGCTTGTTCTTCAAGACGCTGGCGCCGGCCGGCCTCGACGCCCAGTCGAGCGCGTTCTTGAGCTGCCCGGGAATCGAGCTGTTGTACTCAGGCGTGGCGAACAGCAGCGCGTCCGCATTCGCGATCGCGGCGCGCAGTTCGGCGACCGCGGGCGGCGGCGTCTGCGAATCGTCGTCTTCGTCGTAGGGAGGGACGGCCTTCAGTCCCTGCCAGGCGACCAGCTCGACATTCTCCGGCAGCGCGCTCGCGGCCGCGCGCAACAGACGTGTGTTGTGCGAGTCGCGGCGCAGGCTGCCGGAGATGCCGAGGATCAACATGGTTAGCTCGCCTTGGTGAGCTCGAGCTCGACCGTCAGGCGGACGTCGTTGGCCACGGCCACGCCACCGCGGGGGAGGGGCGCATTCCAGTCCAGGCCGTAGGCCGTGCGGTCGACGACGGTTTCGAGGCGGATGGCGAAACGGTCGTTGCCCCCGATGTCCTCGACCACCTCGGTGATCGTGCCGGCGGCCTCGACGCGCCGAGTGGTGCCCTTGATCGTGAGATCGCCCTCGACGACGAGCGCACCGTCGTCGCCGTAGCGAACCCCGACCGACTCGAAGCGGATCGCCGGATGGCGCTCGGCGTCGAAGAAATCGGGGGACAGCAGGTGGCCGGTCAGGTTGTCATCCGGCACCGTGATGCTCTCTACCTTGACGTCGCCGATCAGGCGCGGCTCGCCGTCGGCGTTGTGCAGCTTGGCGTCGTATTCGGCGAATCTGCCGCGGAACGTCGCCACCGCCATGTGCTTGACCGAGAACTCGATCGCCGAATGGGTGGGGTCGGCGGCCCAGTCGCCGGTGGGAATCGTGATTTGATGGGTAGCTGTTGCAGACATTGTGTTCTCCTTCTTGGAGGCGTATAGTTCGTTGCGCAAGCAACCTTATCAAAAGATGATTGCACACGCAACCGATACATGTGGCGAATCGCCTGACCGCCTCGAGGGCGTCGAATTCGAGGCCTGGCGGGGGTTTCTACGCGCGCACGCGCGCCTGATGAGTGAGCTGGATGCGGAGCTCCAGGCCGCGCACGGGCTCCCGCTCAGCTCCTGGGAGGTCCTGCTGGCGCTCGATCGAGCGCCCGAGCGGATCCTCCGCATGGCCGATCTCGCCGAGCGGGTGCTGTTGACGCGCAGCGGCC
The DNA here is from genome assembly GCA_035543355.1 of Solirubrobacteraceae bacterium. Taxonomy (GTDB): domain Bacteria; phylum Actinomycetota; class Thermoleophilia; order Solirubrobacterales; family Solirubrobacteraceae; genus DASZZG01. The sequence continues at coordinate 3,834 of DASZZG010000048.1, forward strand.
TGACGCGGCTCGTCGATCGACTCGAGCGCGACGGGCTCGTGGAGCGCCGGCGCTGTCCGTCCGACGCTCGCGGCACCAACGCCGCGCTCACCGATCGGGGCGCCGAACGCCTCGAGGAGGCGACGGAGACGCACGTCAAGGGCGTTCGCCGGCGCTTCGGGGCGCGCTTCTCCGAAGCGGAGCTCGAGCAGCTCGCCGGCTTCTGGCCGCGGCTGCTGGAAGACGCTCCCGCCGCGCAGCCGGCCTCGAGCGCAGCGTGAGAGCCGTAGATGGGCCGCCGATCGGGCGTCGTTTCGCCGCGTGTTCGGTCGCGTCGGCGATCGCGGTGCTGATCGCCGGCTGCGGCTCGGGGCATTCGGCCAATCGGCTGACCGCCGCCGAGCAGAGCTCCCTGCGCGCCCGGGTTGCCGAGACACGCCTGGCGGCCGACGGGCATGACGCCCGCAAGGCGGATCAGCGCCTGGGCGCCCTCGCGCGCCAGATCCACCGTCTGCGGTCACACGACAAGCTCTCGCTGGAACAGGCGCAGGCGCTTGAGACCTCGGTCAATCAGGCGGAGGCTCGCGTGGCGGTGGACGTCAAGTTGCCGGCGCAGTCGTCGCCCACGCCGCCGGCGATCTCACCCGCACCGCCTGCCACGACCCCGCAGCCGGCTCCGGCGGTGCCGAAGCGCCCGCCGGGCAGCCACGGTGGGGGAGACCAGGGAGGCGGCGACGGAGGCGGCGGTGGAGGCGACTGACCACCACGCCGAGACGCTTGCCAACGGTCGCTACCGGCTCGATGCGCGACTCGGCGCGGGCGGGATGGCCTCGGTCTGGCTCGCGCACGACACGACGCTCGATCGCGCTGTCGCGATCAAGCTTCTCTCCGACGTCCTCTGCGCTGACGCCGACTACGTACGGCGGTTCCAGCGCGAGGCACGAGTTGCCGCCGGGCTGTCGCATCCCAACCTCGTCAACGTGTTCGATTACGGCAACGAGGGCGAACGTCCATACCTCGTAATGGAATACATCGAGGGGGGCACGCTCGCCGACCGCCTGCGCGATCCCGACACCGGCGCGATGCCTGAGCCCGCGGAGCTTGCGCGCCAGTTGCTCGAGGCGCTCGGCTACATCCACGCCGCGGGCATCGTGCACCGCGACGTCAAGCCCTCCAACGTCCTGCTCGATCGCAATGGGACGGTCCGCCTGTCCGACTTCGGCATCGCCCATCCGTCCGGCGCAACGCGGCTGACGCAGACCGGCCAGGTGTTGGGCACGCCTCGCTACATAGCGCCGGAGGTTCTCGCCGGCCAGCCTTCCACGCCGCGGTCCGACCTCTACTCGTGCGGCGTGCTGCTACAGGAGTGCCTGGCCTCCAAGCCCGTGCCGGGACTCGTCGAGCTGGTGGCGCGCCTGACCGCCGACGACCCTCGGCGGCGGCCGGCATCTGCCGCCGAGGCGCTTGATCCGCCGGGGAAGGCGGCAGACCTCACGACCGCCACGCGCCCGATCGCGCGAGACGGGCCCCCGGCGCCATCGGAGTCGGACACGGCGCCGACAGGGCGCGAGTTGCAGATCAAGCTGAGCGCTGCGACAGCTGCTGCGATCGCTGTCGCCGCGCTGGCTGTGGTACTCGCGGTGGTCTTCCTGCTGACCACCACCGACAGCCATCGTCGCTCATCGGGGCCGTCACTGCCGCGACCAGCGCCGGCGGGCGCACCGCTGGGCCGGCAGCTCGACACGCTCGACCGCCAGCTGCGGCAGCTGCGGCGCCACTGATTTCGTAACGCCGGTCGGCCGCGGCCGAATAGACTCGGCGCGGCCGAATCCGATGACACTTTCCGCCCGCCAACGCCGTGCCCTCGAAGCGATCTGCGACACCTTCTGTCCAGACGCCAACGGGATGCCGTCGGCAGGCGAGCTTGGCGTGGCCGACGCGATCGTCGACTCGGTCGCGGCCAACCCGCGCGCGGCTGAGCGCAGGCAGTTCACGCAGCTGCTGGGACTGTGGGACTCGGCGCCGCTGACCGCGGCCGCGGGCGGTGGCTTCCACCGTTTCTCGAAGCTCGACCGTGAGCAGCGCGAGCAGGTGCTGCTGTCGTGGTGTGACTCCCGCCTGCCGCAGCGCCGGGCCGCGTTCCAGTCGCTGCGCAAGGGCGCGCTGCTGATGTATTACATGCTCCACGGCCCCGACGGCGGTCGCAACCGCGCGCTCGATTCGATCGAGTACCCGGGTCCGTTGGGTCAGCTTGAGGGCTCTCCGCCGAAGCGGATCGCGCCTGTGGAAATCACCGGCGACACGGAGATCGACTGCGACGTCTGCATCGTCGGCTCGGGCGCGGGCGGCGGGACCGCGGCCGGCGTGCTCGCCGCCGCCGGGCTCGAAGTCGTCGTGCTCGAGGCCGGGGACTTCTACGACGACGCCGACTTCGACGGCGACGAGCTGGCGGGCTATCAGCGCCTCTACATGCAGGGCGGCGGCTCGGCATCGCACGACCAGTCGGTGGGGCTGCTGGCGGGCTGGTGCCTCGGTGGCGGGACCGTCGTCAACTACACGACCTCCTTCCGCACGCCCGACGACGTGCGCGAGGAGTGGGCGCGGATGGGCGTGCCGGCGTTCGCCACCGAGCAGTATTCGGGCGCGCTCGATGCGGTCTGCGAGCGCCTCGGCGTCAACCAGGAGCACAACCGCCCATCGATGCGCGAGCAGCTCCTCCAGCGCGGCCTTTCAGCGCTCGGCTGGCATTCCGACCTGATGCCGCGCAATGTTCGCGGCTGCGATCAGGGCGAGAACTGCGGCCGTTGCGGTTTCGGCTGCCGCCTCGGAGCGAAGCAGTCGATGGTCAAGACGTGGCTCGACGACGCACACAACGCGGGCGCTCGGATCATCGTGCGCACGTACGCGGAGGAGGTTGTCGTGCGCTCCGGCGTGGCGCGCGGCGTCGTCGCGCGGACGCTCGACGGTCACCGCGTGGCGGTTCGCGCGCGCGCCGTCGTGGCGGCGTGCGGTGCACTCCAGACGCCGGCGCTGCTGCGCCGCTCGGGACTTTCGAACATCAACATCGGCAAGCATCTGAAGCTGCATCCCGCGACCGCCGTATGGGGCGTCTTCGACGAGGAGGTGCGTCCATGGGAGGGGACGATGCAGGCGGTGTACTCGGACGAGCACCGCTTCCTCGACGGTGGCTACGGCGTCAAGTACGAGACGGCGTCGGTGCCGCCCAGCCTGCTGATCGGGTTCGCTCCGTGGCGCAGCGCAAGCCAGCACGCCGAGCTGATGCAGGCGCTGTCACACACCGTGCCGATCGGCGTGCTGCTGCGCGACCGCGACGGCGGCGAGGTGCGCGTCGGACGCGATGGGCATCCAGTCGTGCATTACGCGCTCTCGGACTACGACCTTGGGCACGTGCGCGCCGGCGTCGACGGCGCCGCGCGGATCTTCGAGGCCGCGGGCGCTCGCCGGATCTTCTCCTCGCACACGCGCCTGGTCGCGTATGAGCCCGACGCGCGAGGCTCGCGTGAGCAGTTCGTGCGCGACGCCGACGCCTGCGGCTGGGCCGCGGGACGCTGCGCGTTCAACTCGTTTCACATCATGGGCTCCGCGCGGATGGGCGGTTCGCCCGAGACGTCGGTCTGCAATCCCCGTGGCGAGACCTGGAACGTCCGCGATCTCTACGTCTGCGACGGCTCGGCCTTTCCGACTGCGTCTGGGGTGAATCCACAGATCTCGATCGGGGCGATCGCGCACATGGTCGCATCGGGCCTTGCTTCGCGGCTGCGCTGAGTGGAGAATGCACTGAAGGCGCCGGCCGCCTCGCGCCGGCGCGTCGTCGAAAGGAGCGACAGCCATGGAGTCTTCCTCGCCCGCCCGCGTCCTCGTCGTCGCTGCCCGCACTGCCGCGACGCCGGCGCTGATCAACGCGGTCCGTGAGCGCGCCGCCAAGGGACCATCCAGCTTCACCCTGCTGGTACCGAACCCGGCCCACGGCCTGCACAGGGTCGTCGACCCCGAGGATCAGACCAGCGACGAGGCTCAGCAGGTGCTCGAGCTCGCGCTGCCGCTGCTCGAGGAGGCAGCCGGCGGGCCCGTCGAGGGCATGATCGGAGACCCAGAGCCGCTCACCGCGATCCATGACGCGGTCAACGTCCACGGCTTCGACGAGATCATCCTCTCGACGCTGCCCAAGCGCGTGTCGCGCTGGTTGCACCTGGACCTGCCGAGCAAGCTCAACGGCCTCGGACTGCCGATCACGACGATCACCGCGCAGTCGCGCGCTGCGGTCGGGGCGCCGGAGTCCTGAGCCGCCGGGTGGCGGCCGCAGCGCGGCCGGTAGTCTGAGAGGCGCGCCCAGTTAGCTCAGCTGGTAGAGCACTTCCATGGTAAGGAAGGGGTCGCCGGTTCGAGTCCGGCACTGGGCTTGGCTCTTGAGTGTTGCCGAGTTGGAGCGCCGGGCTAGCTGAGCTGCCTACAGACGTTGTGAACGGTTGAGGCGCATGCGGGCCCTCCGCAGGCTGTGGGTCTCGAACATCCGTCCACTGCTAATGCTCGGCGCTAAAGGTGCCGATGAGTGACCCACAGTGCCGCGGTGGGTCTTCGAGTCTCTTGTCAGGCATGGCCTGGCGCCGCTCCTGGCGGGGGCAGTGCTCGGCCTGGCGTCTGGCAACTGGCGCTCTGCGCTGATCGCGATTGCGTGTTATGCCGTGGTCGGCAGGCTCGCGAGCCGACGTGCTCCGTGGACGCCTTTGATGCCGATATTCGCGCAGCTCGTCCCAGCCCTCTACGGATTTGTCGGCGCACTCGCGGTGTTGTTGACGGAGGTTGCGGTGGGCATCAGCACCGCACCGGCTTGGGGTGTCGCGAGCGCGGCAGGGCTGGCGACGCTGACGCTGGCGGCGGCGGGCTGGGTGGGTGAGCGCGGCGGGTGGCGTTTGCGGCTTGTGGTGGTTGGAACGATGGCTGAAGCGGAGCGGCTCGCGTCGGAGCTCGAGCGCGCGGGCAAGCGGGGGTATGAGGTATTGGGTGCGGTCGGCATCGATCGGCTCGAGTCGGCGCTCGCGGGCGGGCGGGTTGACCAGGTCGTCTTTAGCGCGGGTGTCTGCGATCGCGCTGTCTTTTCCCGGCTGGGCAGGCTGTGCTTGGCCGATCGGGCCGAGGCGGTACGACTGTCCGTCTTTCATGAGCGTGTCTTCGGCGCGGTGCCGCTCGCGGAGATCGATCCGTCGTGGTTCGTTTCTGCGTTGAGCCCGCTGCACGGCGGTCGCGGCTACGAGCGTGCCAAGCGCGCGCTGGATATCGTCGTCGTCGTCCCGCTGCTGGTCTGTTGTGCGCCTTTGATCGTGCTGTTCGCCGCGCTGATCAGCATCCGCGACGAACAGCGCGGCGCGCGTCCTGGCATCTTCAAGCAGCAGCGGGTGGGGCGTGGCGGCGTTCCGTTCACGCTCTACAAGCTGCGCACGATGACCGCCGCGGGCGACGCCTCGGCGTGGGCGGTAGCGGATGATGAGCGCGTCACCTCGATCGGGGCTTTCCTGCGTAAGACCCATCTCGACGAGCTGCCGCAGCTGATCAACATCCTCAAGGGCGAGATGACGCTCGTAGGGCCGCGGCCGGAGCAGGTCGCTCACGTGGCCGCGCTCTCGCAGGAGCTTCCCTTTTTCCCCGAGCGCCATCGCGTGACGCCCGGGTTGACAGGCTGGGCGCAGGTTCGCTGCGGCTATGCCGGCACGGTCGAAGAGTCGGCGTACAAGCTCTGCCACGACCTCTACTACATGCGCCACCGCTCACTCACGCTGGACCTGGCGATCCTGGTCGAAACGGCCCGCACGCTCGTCGCGGACCGCCAGTTCGGCCTCACACCCATCACCGCCGCCACAATGCTCGGCAGGGCCCTGCCCGCTGCCGTCGACAGTTCCGCCACCCCGGGCACCGCCGCGATCGGGTCCGGAGGCCTGCGATGACCTGGAGCCATCGAACGCTCACCTTCATTTCGGGGCATCGGTTGCGCGGTATGGCCTCCTGTTCGAGGCCGTTGCGGCTCTAGGCCCGGCGAGCGGGAGCGATCTATGAGTTGTTGGCGTTTCAAGCTGACGGTCCCATTTGGCGCGGCGTTGGCCGCAGTGATTTGTGGCGTGCTTGTTTTGGGCTCGTCGGTGTCTGCTGTGGCTCAGTCGCCTGTTGTCTCGGGGTATGACGAGACGGGTGTGTTCGTGCCCTTTGGCGCTGGGCCGGCCGCGCCGGCGGGGACGGCGACGTCGGCGGCGTCGGATGCTGCTGGTTGCTCGTCTAGCGCTGCGGAGACCGAGGCCGATGATGTGGTCTCGAGGGTCAAGGGTCGCGAGGTCGTGCTCGATCGGAAGACTCACGCGCGCGAGCTCGACGATCGCGTTGTCGGCTCGGGCGCCACCCGGGTAGCGGCCGACGTCGCTGATTCCGCGGAGCGCGGCGGGTCGGGATCAGCGGCGGCGGGGTGTGCGGTGTCGTCATGCCAGGACACTTCTGCGCGGTCTGACGGCGCTGGATCGGCGAACTCTGGTGCGCGTTCGGGCCCCGCGGGCTCGGGTTACGACGAGACCGGCCAGGCCGGGGTGCTCGGCAGCCGCAGCTCGGGGGCCGACGCGAAGTCTTGCGCATGCGCAGCTGCGGCGGAGACCGAAGCGGCTGATGTGGTTTCGAAGGTCAAGGGTCGTGAGGTCGTGCTCGATCGCAAGACTCACGCGCGCGAGCTCGACGATCGCGTTGTCAGCTCGCGCGGCACCCGGGTCGCGGCCGAGGTCGCTGACTCCGCGGAGCGCGGCGGGTCGGGAAAGGCCGCTGATCAGTGTCTGCCGCCATGCCCGCACACTCCCGCGCGGTCTAACGGCGCAGGACCAGCGAACTCCGGCACGCGTTCGGGCCCCGCAGGCTCGGGCTACGACGAGACTGGCCAGGCCAGAGTGCTCGGCAACCAGAACTCGCGCCCCGCCGGCCAGAACGCGCAGCCTTGCGCAACCGCCAACAGCGGAACGGGCGCAAACAAGTCCGGCGCAGCACCCGACGGTGCCAGATCCCGCCCCGGCAACCCATCCGCGGCTGAGCCAAGCCCCCTGCGATTGAAGACCGCGAGCGAGCGAGTCCTCAGCTTCGGGACGATATTGATCCTCACACTCGGCGCATTGCTCGTCCTGCTCAGGATCAGCTCCGCACGCTGGCTAAGCAGGAGCTGAGCAGGAGCTCAACCCCTTCGTGAACCCCGAACGGGCCCGCCCCGACGACCCACCGGACCTACTCACCGTAGCCCCCCTGCACACCCCCCGCACGCCAGCGACGGGGTCCGTACGAGTCCTCATCGCAGACGACTCGGAGGCCTATCGCAGGGGACTCAAACGCGCGATCGAGGGCGATCCGGAGCTCGAGTTCGTCGGAGAGGCCGTGGACGGGACAGACGCCCTGGCGGCGATTCTCGCGCTGACTCCCGAGATCGCCTTGCTTGACATCATCATGCCGACGTACAGCGGTCTGGAAGTCTGCCAGCTGCTCGCCAGGGAATCCGCGCCGCCCGAGACCCAGGTCGTGCTGATCACCGGCATGATCAACGATCGTGTCATCGACCGGGCGCAAGAGCTCGGTGCCGCTGCCTGCCTCAGCAAGGAACTCTCGCGCCGGCAGATATGCGAGGAGGTGCACCGAATCGCGCTGCGGCATCGCGCTCGAGCGTGACCCGTGAGCGTGCTCGTGCGTTTTCTGGTCGCCTAGGATCTCGTTGATCACTAGACAATCTGGCACCGAGCGCTCGAAGCGGGTTGGTCGCACGTCCGATGACGACCGAGTCCACGTGGTGACGCTCGTTGAGAGCATCGGCTCGGGCGGGGCCGAACGGGTGGCGCTCGAGATCGCGGTCCGGCTTGACGCGACCCGCTTTCGCTCGACGGTCTGCGTCACGCGAATCCCGCATGGAAGACAAATGGAAGGTGCAGCCCGTGAGCGCCGCGAGGCTCACGAGCGACTTGCGGCAGAGTCAGGCGTGCGCGTCCTTGCCCTGGGTCGGAGGACGACGTGGCAACTCTGGACCTGGTTGCCGTTGGTGTCGATGCTGCTACGCGAGCGCCCCGCGGTGATCCACGGGCACATGTTTGGGTCGAATGTCTGGGCCGTCGTGATCGGACGTCTGACAGGCGTTCCGTGTGTAGTGGCTCATGACCACAACGCATGCGATGAGCCAGGTCACGACGATGACCTGGCCGCGCG
>DASZZG010000049.1:0-11900 GCA_035543355.1 Solirubrobacteraceae bacterium
CCCTACAGCGACAACGGCATCAAGTTCTTCTCGGCCAACGGCCACAAGCTCTCGGACGAGGCCGAGCAGCGGATCGAGCAGGCGCTGGATGCCGAACCGCCAGTCCTCCCGGCGCACGCGCTGGGGCGAACCATGGCACTCCACGGTGCGCTCGACGACTACCTGCGCGAGTTGCAGGTGCGATTTCAGTCGCTGCGGCTCGATGGGCTCGACGTTCTGCTCGACTGCGCCAACGGCGCGACCTACCGCGCCGCGCCGGAGATTTTCCGCCGTCTGGGCGCGCGCGTCCAGGCAATCGCGGACGCGCCCGACGGCCGGAACATCAACGCCGAATGTGGCTCGACGCACATTTCCACGCTCGCCGACGCAGTGGTCGCCGGGGGGCACGACGTCGGCTTCGCCTTCGACGGCGATGGCGACCGCATGCTTGCGGTCGATCGCTCGGGCGCGATCGTCGACGGCGACGAGTTGATCGCACTGGCGGCGTTGCACCTTCGCGCCAGCGACCGTCTGCCGGGCAACGGGGTCGCCGTCACCGTGATGACGAACTACGGTTTTGGCCAGGCGATGGAGGCGGCGGGCGTCGAGGTGGCGGTCACGAACGTCGGCGACCGCTATGTGCTCGAGGAGCTGCGTCGCCGCGGCTGGACGCTCGGCGGCGAGCAGTCGGGACACATCATCGATCTCTCGTTCGCTCCTTCGGGCGATGGAATCGCCGCCGCGCTACTCACGCTCGAGGCGCTCGGCGCACGCGACCTCGCCGACCGCGACGCGATGCGTAAGCTGCCACAGCGGCTCGTCAACGTCCCGGTCGGCGACGGCGAGGCGCCGTTGTCAGCGGTCGAAGTGGAGCATGCGATCGCTCGTGAGACGGCTGCGCTCGAGGGCCGCGGCCGCGTGCTGGTGCGGCCCAGTGGCACCGAGCCACTCGTGCGCGTGATGGTCGAGGCGCCCACGGAGCACGAGGCGCGCGATGTCTGCGACCGCCTGGTGGCAGCCGTGGACGCTGCCCGCGTCTAAGGGCCCGTAACTTAACAACTGACGTGTTTGCCGACCGCTCCGCGGCGCCCCGTGCCACCCTCGATCCTCGCCGTAGCGATGCTACGGCTGCGGTCGAGTGCGACCCGTGGCATCCACGGATCGGCCTCCCAACCCGCCGCTTGTTTCGTTACGAACCCTAAACCCCCGGTAGACTGGACCGTTCCCGGGTGCACCGGGTGGCGCCGCAGGCGACGTTCCGCCGTCGCGGAGTCGCAGACCCGCAACGAAGGATCCCATCCATGTGCGGCATCGTCGGCTACGTGGGCGAGCGCGCGGCTCTTCAGCTGCTGCTCGCGGGCCTGGAAAAGCTCGAATACCGAGGCTATGACTCGGCCGGCATCTCCGTTCTGGCCGACGGCGAGATCATGTCGATCCGCGCCGTCGGGAACCTCTCCGCACTGCGTGGAGCGATCGACGCGTCGGGCGACAACGGTGGCTTCACGGCGTCGTCGAAGGCGTCGCAGGACGACCACGCGACAGCGCCGACTACCGGGATAGGACACACTCGCTGGGCCACGCACGGCCGCGTCTCGGAGGCCAACGCGCATCCCCACTACGACAGCGACGACCGCGTCCACGTCGTGCTCAACGGGATCGTCGAGAACTACGTCGAGCTGCGGCGCGAGCTCGTCGACCGCGGCGCCGAGTTCACCTCGGAAACCGACGCCGAGGTGGTCGCACACCTCGTGGCGCGACACATGCGCGCGGGGGTTGCGACGAAGGACGGCGAGGGCGCGCTGACCGCGGCCGTGCGCGCCGCATACGCGGAGCTGCGGGGCCACTATGCGTTCGTGGCGCTGAGCGCGGACGAGCCGGACACGATCGTCGGCGCGCGCAAGGAGTGTCCCCTGATCGTCGGCCGGGGCGACGGCGAGCAATTCCTCGCGTCCGCGATCCCGGCGTTTCTCAAAGAGACGCGCAACGTCCAATACATCAACGACGATGAGGTCGTCACGGTATCGCGCGAAGGTGTGCTCTTCCGCACGGCGGCGGGGGAGCCGCTCGAGCGCGAGGTGGTCGAGATCGACTGGGACGCGGAGACGGCGGAGAAGGGCGGCTACGAGACGTTTATGCTCAAGGAGATCCACGAGCAGGCCGAGGCGGTCGCCGAGACGGTCGCGGACCGGACGTCGGCGGGCGACAGCGTTGCGCTCGACCTCGGGGGGATCGGCGATGACCTGCTGAAGGCGGTCGGGCGCGTGGTGATAGTCGCCTGCGGGACCTCGTACCACGCGGGACTGGTGGGGCGCTACGCGATCGAGGAGTGGGCGCGTGTGCCAGTCGAGATGGACATCGCCTCGGAGTATCGCTACCGCAACCCGGTGGTCGGCCCGGGCGATCTGGTCGTCGGCATCTCCCAGTCTGGCGAGACCGCCGACACGCTCGCCGCGATGAGGCTCGCCAGAGACGCCGGGGCTCACGTGCTGGCCGTGACCAACGTGATGGGGTCGCAGGCCACGCGTGACGCGGATGGCGTGCTCTACACACGCGCTGGGCTGGAGATCGGCGTCGCGGCCACGAAGACATTCGTCGCGCAGGTGGCGGCGATGTACCTGCTCGGGTTGCGACTCGCCGAGCTGCGCGGCACGCTCGACGGCAAGGAGCTGGCCGAGCTGATCACCCAGATCAAGCACCTCCCCCACGACGTCGACGAGACGATCGCAAGCGCCGAGGGCCCGACACGCGCGATCGCCGACGAATTCTGGGAAGCCGAGTTCTTCCTCTACCTCGGGCGCCATATCGGATTGCCGATCGCGCTCGAGGGCGCGCTCAAGCTGAAGGAGATCTCCTACATCGCGACCGACGCCTATGCGGCCGGCGAGATGAAGCACGGGCCGATCGCACTGCTCAACGAGCGCACGCCGGTGATCTGTGTGGCGACCGACTCGCGCGTGATCGACAAGGTCATCTCCAACATTCAGGAGGTGCGTGCGCGTGGCGCTCACGTGATCGCCGTGGCGACCGAGGGCAACGAGCAGATCGCCGAGCATGCCGAGCTGGTGATCACCGTTCCGAATACGCACTGGATGCTTCAGCCGCTGCTCGCGGTCATCCCACTGCAACTGCTCGCCTACCGGATCGCGCGCAAGCGCGGCCTCAACGTGGACCAGCCACGCAACCTCGCGAAGACCGTCACGGTCGAATAATGGCCCTCGGGATAGGAATAGATTTGCTGGAGATCGAGCGCCTCGAGCGGGCGCTGGCACGGCGCCCGCGCCTCGCCGAGCGGCTGTTCACCAGTGGCGAGCGGGACTACGCCGGCGGGCGGGCGCGTCCTGGGCAGCATCTCGCGGCGCGTTTTTGCGCAAAGGAGGCCGTCGCCAAGGCGCTCGGGGTCGACGTGCTGCGCTGGCGCGAGATCGAGGTCGTCGGCGGCGGCGATGCCGAGGTCGGCATCCGCCTGCGCGGGGCGACGGCGCGGCGAGCGCGCGAGCTTGGCGCGACGGTAAGCGTCTCGCTTACCCATACACGCGCCACCGCCGCGGCTGTTGCGGTGCTCACAGGATGACCCTGCCCGATTGGCTCGACCCGCTTTTCGATGCCGAGTCGATGCGCGCAATCGACCGCTGGGCGATCGAAGAGCAGGGGGTGCCATCGCTGGATTTGATGGAACGGGCGGGGGAGGGGCTTGCACGACTGACCGAGGAGCTGGTGCCCGAAGGGCGAATCGCGATCGTCTGTGGCAAGGGCAACAACGGTGGCGACGGCTTCGTGGCGGGACGCCTGCTGCGTGACGGCGGTCGCGAGGTCGATCTGTTCTGCACGGCCCCGCTGGCGAGTCTGAAGGGCGACGCGCAGGTCAACCTCGAGCGCCTGCCGGGCGACCCGCCGGGCGACTTCGCCCCGGGCGCGCTGGCGAGCGCCGTGGGCGTGGTGGACGCGCTACTGGGCACCGGGGTCGAGGGTGCGCCGCGCGATCCGGAGGCCGCGGCGATCGACGCGATAAACGCCGCCGAGCTGACGGTGGTCGCGGCCGACGTTCCGAGTGGGGTCAACGCCTCGACCGGTGGGGTCGCCGGTGCCGCCGTACGCGCCAGCGCGACGGCGACCTTCCACGCTGCCAAGGTCGGACTCTGGATCGCCCCCGGCAAGCAGCACGCGGGCAGGGTCGAGGTGATCGACATCGGGATTCCCGGCGGAGCGCCGCGCGAAGCGGACGTAGGGCTCTTGCGCGACTCCGTGCTTGGGCTGATTCCGCGACGTCACGCCGGTTCGACGAAGTTCACCGAGGGGGCGGTGTTGGTCTGTGGTGGCTCGCCCGGGCTGACCGGGGCGCCGTGTCTGTCGGCCGAGGCGGCCAGCCGCGCCGGCGCCGGCTACGTGACGGCGTGCGTGCCGGCGTCGCTGGAGGCGATCTTCGAACACCGGCTGTTGGAGGTGATGACGGTCGGCCTCGACGACGACCGCGGCGTGTTGACCAAGTCCTCGGCCCCCGCGGTGCTGGAGCGCGCCGAGCGTGCACAGGCGCTCGTGCTCGGGCCGGGTATCGGGCGTGGGGGCGAAGCGCAGGCCTTCGTCCGCGATCTCGCGGCGCGTGCCGACCTCCCGCTGTTGCTCGACGCCGACGGACTCAACGCCTACGCCGGCCGGCTCTCCGAGCTCGCCGGGAGAGCTCAGGCGAGCGTGTTGACGCCACACGCCGGCGAGCTGGCGCGTCTGCTCGAGGTCGAATCGAGCGCCGTCGATGCCGCTCGCCTCGAACGTGCGCGCGCCGCCTCCCAGACCGCGGCGTCATTCGTGCTGCTCAAGGGCGACGACACCCTCATTGCGGCACCCGACGGACGCGTCGCGGTCTCTCGCGGTGGCGCCGGAGCGCTCGCCACAGCGGGCACCGGCGACGTGCTCTCCGGCGTCCTCGGGGCGCTGCTGGCGAAGCGAATGGACCCGTGGGAGGCGGCCTGCGCCGCAGTCGTGCTGCATGCCGACGCCGGTCGGATCGCCGGCGAGCGGCAGGGGACCGACAGCGTGATCGCGCGCGACGTGATCGACGCGCTGCCGGCGGCCCGGGCGCGACGGTCGTAAGCTGGTTGCCACGATGACCACTGTCGCCGAGATAATGGAGCGGGACCCGATCAAGGTTGCGCCGGACGACGACATCGAGTCGGTGCTCCACCTGATGCGCGAGCACGAGTTGCCCGGCGTGCCGGTGGTAAACGACGGCGGCCGCTGCGTCGGGATAGTCACCGAGGCGGACCTCGTGCTGCGCGACGAGGGGTCCGATCTGCACCTGCCGCACTACATCGCGCTGTTCGGCGGCGTGGTCTTCCTCGAGCCGCTGAAGCGCTTCGAGAGCCGTCTGCGCAAGGCTGTGGCCTCGAAAGCGGCCGACATGATGACCGAGGACCCAGACACGATCGGGCCCGACGCCTCGGTAGAGCAGGCGGCACGCGAGATCGCCACGCGCAAGCACAATCGCCTCCCTGTCGTCGAGCACGGACGCCTCGTCGGCGTCGTCACGCGCCTCGACGTGCTCGAGGCGTTGACCGCGCAGTAGTGCGTCGTCTCGTAATGTTGTGCCTGAAACTGCGAGGTCCAGGCGTCGTCAGGCAAGGACGCAGGACCCCTGAATGGCAGCGCCATTCAGGGTGTCCGAGGACGCGGCATGGCGACGATCTGGCGCCGCGGTTTCGGGTGCATCATTGCGGGGCGGCGCACTAGCCGTGGCGCCAATCCGCGCGCTGGCCAGTGTCAACCTGGCGGCGGTCGAGCGTAACTGCCGCCGCCTCAAAGACGAGCTCGACCGTTCCGCCGCGCTCGCGGCGGTTGTCAAGGCCGACGGTTATGGACACGGCGCCAGCGCCTCGGCGCATGCCGCGCTTGCCGGTGGGGCGAGCTGGCTGGCGGTGGCGACCGCGGAGGAAGCCGCGGCGCTGCGCCGCGACGGGTTGGATGCGCGGATCCTCGTGATGGGGGCGCTGACCGACGAGGAGCTCACGGTCGCGCTCGCGGCCGACGCCGACCTGGTCGCCTGGTGCGAGCCGTTCGTCGAGCGCCTCGCGGCGCTCGGGGGTGCGCGCGTCCACGTCAAGCTCGACTCCGGGATGGGACGGCTGGGCACGCGCGACATCGAGCAGGCGCGCCGGGTGGCGGCCGCGGTCGACGCCGACGACCGCCTGGAGCTTGCCGGTGCGATGACTCATTTCGCGACCGCCGACGAGACCGACAACGACTTCTTCGCCGAGCAACTCGCTCGCTTCCAGCCGTTCGCCGACGAGGTCAAGCGGGCGCATCCGGACGCCGTTGTCCACGCCGCCAACTCGGCGGCGACGCTGCGTGAGCGCGCCGCCCACTTCGACCTCGTCCGCTGCGGGGTCGCCGTCTACGGCATGGACCCGTTCCTCACCGACCCGTCGGCGCGCGGGCTGGAGCCCGCGCTCGAGCTGCTCTCGTACGTCGCCGATGTAAAGCCGGTAGAGCCGGGGGAGAGCGTCGGCTACGGGCGCCGTTTCGTCGCGCAGCGCCAGACGCGTGTGGCGGTCCTGCCGATCGGCTATGGCGACGGGGTCCGGCGCGGGCTGACCAACAACGCCGACGTGCTCATCGGTGGCCGGCGGCACCCGCTGGTGGGAACGGTGAGCATGGACAACATCACGGTCGATCTCGGCCTCGATTCGGAGGTCGCGCCCGGCGACGAGGCGAAGTTGATCGGCGCCTCAGGCGAGCAATGGATCACCGCCGAGGAGGTGGCGCAGCGCCTCGACACGATCAACTACGAGGTCACATGCTCGATCTCCGCCAGGGTGCCGCGCGTCCATCATCGCGACGGGCTACCGTGGGCTCGTGAGCGAGGCGGTTGACGCGACTCGCGGCGCGCTCTCCGGCGAGCGCGCCTGGCTGGTGGGGGGCGCGATTCGCGACCGCCTGCTCGGGCGGCGAGCACCGGCCGAGCTCGACGATCTCGATGTCGTGGTTGCCGGCGATACCGCCGCCGCCGCGAAACGACTGGCGCGCGTCGGGCGGGCCACAGCCTTCTCGCTCTCGGACGCCTTCGGCGCCTGGCGGGTGGTGGCCCCCGGGGGCGGCTGGCAGGTGGACCTGACGCCACTTGCCTCGTCGACGATCGAGGGAGACCTGGCGCTACGTGACTTCACCGTCAATGCGATCGCCGAGCCGCTCGGAGGGGGCGACGCGATAGATCCGTTCGATGGTCGGGCCGACATCGCCGCACGGCGTCTGCGAATGGTCTCGCGCGGGGCCTTCGAGGCAGATCCGCTGCGGACCCTGCGACTCGCCCGGCTCGCGTGCGAGCTCGAGCTGGCGATCGACGAGGACACGGCCGCGGCGGCTCGCGCCGATGCCGAGCGCATCGAGGCCGTGGCCGCAGAGCGGGTCTTCGCCGAGCTCAAGCGGATCGTCGTCGCGGACTCCGCGCTGCGCGGCCTGGCGCTGGTCGACGACCTGGCGCTGACCGAGCGCGTACTGCCCGAGCTCGCGGCGCTGCGAGACGTGCAGCAGAGCGACTTCCACCATCTCGATGTGTACGACCACACGCTCGCGACGCTCGCCCAGCTGATCGAGCTCGAGCGTGATCCGGCTGCCGTTCTGGGCGAGCACGCGGACGCTGTGGCCGCGCTGCTGGCAGAGCCGTTGGCGGATGAGCTCACGCGTGCCGGTGCGCTGCGCTTCGGCGCGCTGCTGCACGACGCCGCCAAGCCGGCCACGCGCGGCGTGGCGCCGTCGGGGCGCGTGACGTTCTTCGACCATCACGCCCGCGGAGCCGAGCTGGCATATGCGGCGCTGGGCCGTCTGCGCGCCTCCGAACGCCTGCGCGCGCATGTCGCCGCGCTCACCCGCCACCACCTGCGGCTCGGTTTCCTCGTCCACGAACGTCCGCTGAGCCGCCGCGCGGTCTTTCGCTACCTGAGCGCAAGCGAGCCGGTCGGGGTCGACGTCACCGTGCTGTCGATCGCCGACCGCCTGGCAACCCGTGGGCGCAACGCCGACGCCGCGATCGCCGCGCATCTCGAGCTCGGGCGAGAGCTTCTGGGCGAGGCGTTGCGCTGGCGTGCAGAGGGTCGAGCGGCGTCGCTGCTGCGCGGCGACGAGCTGTCGGCCGAGCTAGAGATCCCCCCGGGCCCGCGCATCGGCGCCTTGCTGGCCGAGCTCGAAGAGGCGCAGTTCGCGGGTGAGATCACGACGCCGGCGCAGGCGCTCGCACGGGCGCGCGAGCTTGTCGAGTCGGAGCGCACAGCGTGACCCTGCCGTCGACGATCGGCGAGTTCGAGCGGGTCGCCCAGGAGTCTCTGGCCCCGGGGCCGCTGGCCTACTACGACGGGGGCGCGTGCGACGAGTTGACGCTCGCCGACAACCTCGCGGCCTGGCGGCGGCTCGCTATCCGGCCGCGGATGCTTGTCGGCGTGGCCGAGCGCGACTGCTCGACCACGCTGCTGGGGCGCGAGCGCGAGCACCCGCTGATCGTCGCCCCGATGGCGTTCCAGGCGATGGCGGCGCCCGAGGGCGAGCGCGCGACCGCCCGCGCCGCGGCGGCGACCGCGACGCCGTTCTGCCTCTCGACGCTGGCCACGGTTGGAGTGCAGGAGCTGGCGGCCGCCGCGCCTGACGCGACACGCTGGTTTCAGCTCTACGTCTTTCGCGACCGCGGTGTCACCCGCGAGCTCGTCGCCGCTGCCGGCGAGCACGGCTACGAAGCGCTGGTCGTCACGGTCGACCTGCCCGTGTTCGGCGTGCGCGACAGCCTGCTGCGCACGGGCTGGACCGTCGACCCGGAATTGGCGGTCCCGAGCGCGAGCGCCGCCGGTACGCGCGGGCCGATCGGCCCGGCCGAGGTCTCCGAGCTGATCGATCCCTCGCTCGACTGGTCCGACATCGAGCGCTTCGTCGCCGAGACCGACCTGCCGGTCGTGCTGAAGGGGATCCTGACCGCCGAGGACGCTCGTCGCGCGGCCGCCTGTGGAGTGGCGGCGATCGTCGTCTCAAACCACGGCGGGCGCCAGCTCGACACCGTCCTGTCGGGCGCCGACGCGCTTCCGGCGGTCGTCGAGGAGGTGTCGGCGCAGCTCGACGTGCTCGTCGACGGTGGCATCCGCCGCGGCACCGACGTCCTCAAGGCGCTGGCGCTCGGCGCCAGCGCGGTGCTCGTCGGACGGCCGCTGCTGTGGGGCCTCGCGGTGGCCGGTGAGCAGGGCGCCCGCCGCGTGCTCGAGCTGCTGCTCGGAGAGCTGGATGTCGCGCTTGCGCTCGCGGGGGCGCCTAACGCGCGCGAGCTGGACGCGAGCTGGCTGATGCCGGCGCCGTGGGCCTCTCACTAAGCTGCGACTGCCGTGTCGCAATCCGACTGCATCTTCTGCGCGATCGTCGCCGGTGACGCCCCGGTGCAGATCGTCGACGAGGACGAGCAAACACTCGCCTTCATGGACATAGCGCCCGCCACACGCGGGCATTCCCTCGTCATCCCGCGGGCCCATTCGCGCGACCTGCTCGAGATTGGCGCCGCCGACCTTGCGGCCTGCCTCGTAGCCGCCCAGCGTCTCGCCCGACGCGTGCACGAGCGCCTGGATGCCAGCGGCGTCAACCTGCTCAACGCGTGTGGGGCGGCTGCCTGGCAAACCGTCTTCCACTTTCACATCCACGTCATCCCCCGCTACGACGACGATCCTCTCAGGCTGCCGTGGACGCCGGCGCCAGGGAACGCCGAAGAGATCGCCGCCGCCGGGGCGCTGTTGCGCGGATGACCGGGGCGTGCCCCGGGCGTGGTGGCGTCTGAGATGCCGGTTGCGCACAACGGCGACGCACGGCTGAGCTGGCGCTCCGTCGGCCCTGCATCCGAGGCGGCCTCCCCCGAGCCCGTCCTGATGATCATGGGGCTCGCGGGGTCGTCGCGCGCCTGGGTGCGGCTGCTGCCGCATGTCGCGGCGGAGCACCGTGCGATCGTCTTCGACAACCGCGGTACCGGCGACTCGTCGCCTGTGAGCGGTCCGCTTTCGATGCGCGATATGGCGGAGGACGCAGTTGCCGTGCTCGACGCGGCCGGCGTCGAGCGTGCGCACGTGGTCGGCGTCTCGATGGGCGGCATGATCGCCCAGCACATCGCGCTCGAGCATCGCGCACGCGTGGCCTCGCTGGTGCTCGCCTGCACGACGGCGGGCGGTCGCGCCGGCGCGCCCAACTGGCGTTTGATGGTCACCGCGGCGCTGCGTCCTGCGTTCGGGCCCGGACGGACATGGCGCATCGTGGCGCCCGCTCTCTACAGCGAGCGCACCCGCCGGAACCATCGCGCGCGGCTGCTCGAGGATCTCGAGATCCGCGTCCGCGACAACACCAGCCCGCTGACGATGTATGCCCAGATGGCGGCGATCGCGCGCCACGACACGCGCACTCGGCTCGGGCAACTGGAGGGGACACCTACGCTCGTTCTGCACGGCGACGAGGACAGCCTGGTGCTGCCGGAGCGCGCCCGTGAGCTTGCCACGGCGATCCCAGGGGCGCGACTAGTGCTCGTGCCACAGGCCGGACACGTGTTGAGCACCGACGCCGAGCTCGAGACCGCGGGCGCGATTGTCGAGCACCTGGCCGCGGCGCGACTGTCCGCACCAGCCTGAGCCGCGGCGCCCTTTGGCAGGCCCGCAGCACCGTCGCGTGCTAGCGTTTCACCCGCAAGGTCGGGTTTTTGCCCGACGGACAAATGCGCAGGCGTCCGCAGGTCGCTGCTGTTTTGCAGCACGCTTGTGGGCGCGGCACACCGTGGAGGTACAGCATCAGCATGGCCAGCGGAACCGTAAAGTGGTTCAGTGACGACAAGGGCTTCGGCTTCATCACGCCCGACGAAGGAGGCAAGGACCTCTTCGTGCACTTCTCAGGGATCAGCGCCGACGGGTATCGCTCGCTCGCCGAGGGGGCGAAGGTCTCCTACGAGGAGGAGCAGGGCGACAAGGGGCCGAAGGCGGTAGACGTCAAGCCGCTTTAGATACGGTCAAGCCATCCTGCTGGTGCGGCGCCGATGGCGCCGCGCTTGCGTTGACGGCACCGGAAACGCAACCCGTTGAAGGTGGATCCTCCCCAAGCGCCGAATGGAACGGCGAGATCCTGCGTTAAAGGACAGATGCTGAGACCACGACTGATCACCCTTGCCGCCGGTCTTGCCGCTGCGGCGCTGGCTCTGCCCGCCGCTGGACAGGCGGCTGTGGTCGAGGTTGGAATGGCACCGGACCAGGCCGCTCCGAGCTGCCCCGCCGACCCGTGTCAGGCGATAAGCCGGACGACCGGCTATCAGGCGCAGATCGGCGCGGCGATGGCGCCCGACACGATTCCCAAGGACGGCTCGATCGTCGCGCTCACATTGACGCTCGGCAAACCGAACGCCGACCAGATCAAGTTCTTCAACCAGAACCTTGGCGGCGAGTCGTCGGGTCGCCTGACGGTGCTCGAGTCCACGGCTGTCAAGACCAGGCGCAAGAAGCGCAAGAAGAAGGCTCCCAAGACTCCGAAGAAGACCAAGAAGACCAAGAAGACCAAGACGCCGAAGAAGACCAAGACGCCGACGACGCCGACGACTCCGACGACGCCCGCGACTCCGACGACGCCGGCGAAGCTCCAGGCCGTGGCCGGGGCCAAGAGCCGCAGCTTCAAGGTGGTGGCGCAAAGCGAGGCCTTCAAACTCGAACCATTCTTCGGCGGGAGCGTCCAGCTTGCGCTCAAGCAATCGCTCCCGGTGAAGAAGGGTCAGGTCGTGGCGTTCACCACCCAGTCATGGGCGCCCGCGCTTGCGATCAGCCAGCCGGACTCAGATGGCTGGCGCGCGAGTCGGACCGCGGATGCCTGCAGCGACACGAAGGGCCAAACCGCTCTGGTCAAGACCGGCGTGGTGGCCGGCTTCGACTGCCTCTACAAGACGGCCCGCG
>DASZZG010000050.1:0-2661 GCA_035543355.1 Solirubrobacteraceae bacterium
CCTGTGAGCTCGACCCGGCCCAGCCCTTCTTCGCCCCCGACTACACGCCGCTGTGGCGCTCGACCGACGGTGGGCGCAGCTACAGCTTCCTCGCCGATCCGCTGAAGCTGAGCGAGCAGGGCGCGGGCCTGCGCGATCTGCTCAACCGGATCGGCCAGGACCATCCCGGGGGCTATGACACCGACGTCGCTGTCGCGCCCGCCCAGCGTCCCGGCCGGCCGCCGATCGTCTACGTCATCTCGGCCTTCGAGGCGAGCAGCACGCTGGCGGTCTCGGGCGACGGCGGCAACACGTGGCAGGTCGCTCGGCTGGCGGGCGCCGTGCCCGTGCAGGACCGTCCCTGGCTGGCGACCGACGGGGCGTGCGACCTATACGTCCAGTACCACCCGCTTACCGGCTCGCAGAACGTCGCGGCGGTGCCGCGGGTCGAGCGCTACGACGGCTGCCGCACGCTCGACGCGGCCGTCGCGGGGCAGCTGGTGGCGCCGCCGCTCACGAGCACGCTGGTCGAGCCGGCAGCGAACGACCTGACGCTGGGAAATCAGGTGATGGCCAAGCTCGCGGCGACCGGCGGTCGCGTGTTCCTCGCCTATCAGCTGTGCGACACCTTCCCGGCGACGCTCGAATGCAACGATCCGGCGGACCACCAGAGCGTGCATGTGGCGATCAGCGCCGATCGCGGGGCGAGCTTCGACGACGCCGCGCTGCCCGACGCGAACCTCCACGGCACGCTCGACGACGGCACTTGGCCGCTGGCGCTTGGAGCAGACGGGAATGCGCTCGCCGTCGCGGCAACGGACACGCGTCACATCGCCCTGTGGACTTCGCGCGACGCCGGCCGGACATGGGTGCTGCGCACCCGGGCGCTCGACGCGACGCTCGGCTGGGATCTCGCGAGCGTTCCAACGGTCGCGGTTCGCGGAGCGACGATCGCGGTCGCCTGGTACGGCAGCCCGCCGTCTGACTCACGCGAGAGCTGGTACCTGGTGGTCGCACGCTCAGACGATGGGGGACGCAGCTTCGTCGTGCAGCGGCTCGACCCGACGCTCGCGACGACCGCGCACGGAGCGTCGCTGGGCGACCTGCTCTACGACGACTTCGGCGCGCTGGTCACGCGAACGGGCGACATCGCAGTCGCCTACAACCAGTCGTGCCTCGAGCAGCCGGCGAGCGATCCCGAGTGCCCGGGCCCGCCGTCGGGCGCTACGACGCACAGCCTGGTCGTGCGCTCGGCCCTGCTGCCGCGGCCGGCGGACGTCGGCGCGCCGCGAGACAGCTCCCGGCTCGAGCGCGGGCGCCCTGGCCAGCGGCGCGGACAGCGACGCGGCCAGCGGCGCGGACAGCGGCGCGGCCAGCGGCGTGGCCAGAGGCGCGGCCAGCGACGCCGGCCGGTCGGCCGCAAGCGTCCTACCACGCCGCGGCGCTAACCCTAGAATCCACTGGGCCTGGCCACGAACCGCCAGGCGCAGGGCGGTCATACGAGAGGACTTGCGGTGGCGGACGATCCGGCCATAGACGGTGGCGACGAGCGCTCCGAGCTGGCGGTCGACGCAGCCGCGTTGCGCGCCCACGCTGCGCTGGACGGGACGGTCTCGTTGCTGTTCACCGACATCGAGGGCTCGAGCGCGCTGATCGAGCGTCTCGGCGATCGTCGCTGGTCGCAGGCCCTAGCCGCCCACGACCGGCTCGTGCGCGACGCGGTCGACACCTACGGTGGCCTGATCGTCAAAGCGGCCGGCGACGGCTTCATGGTCGCGTTCTCCAGCGCGCGGCATGCGCTTTCCTGCGCAATTGCGATCCAGCGCGCTCTCGCCGACGAGCGCGCCGATCAGCAGTCGCCGGTGGCCGTGCGAATGGGCGTGCACACGGGCGAAGCGGTGCACCGCGACGGCGACATCTTCGGCAAGCACGTGGTGATCGCGGCGCGGATCGCCGCCCATGCATCGGGGGGGGAGATCCTTGCCTCGGCGCTCGTGCACGAGCTCGCCGCCTCCGACGGCGACTTCGCCTTCGATTCCGGCCGCTCTGTCAGCCTCAAGGGACTGTCCGGCGACCACAAGATCTATGCGGTGCGCTGGCAACGGGCGCCGGGTGGCGCGGCAGTGGTAGACAGCGGCAGGGATGCAGTTTCAGCGCCAGAGCCGTTCGTCGCAGCGCTCCCACCGCTGCTGCTGCGCAGCGAGCGCCGGCCGCTGATCGGGCGCGAAGCGGAGCTCGAGCGCCTCAACGCATTCTGGGCCGAGGTGCGCGACGGGGCACGCCGCTTCGTCGTGCTGGCGGGCGAGCCCGGGATCGGCAAGACGCGGCTGACGGCCGAGTTCTGTCGCGGCGTGCACAGCGAGGGCGCGACCGTGCTCTTCGGGCGTTGCGACCAGCAAACGCTGTTGCCCTATCAGTCGCTCGTCGAAGCGCTCTGGACGTACGTGCGTGACTGTCCGCGGGACTCGTTGGCAGCTCAGCTCGGCCGCTCGGGGGGCGAGCTTGTTCGCCTGCTGCCCCAGCTTCCGACCGTCGTTCCCTCGCTCGACCCGCCGCTCAGCGACGACTCCGAAGGCGAGCGCTACCGGCTCTTCGAGGCGGTAAGCACGTTCCTCGCCAACGCGTCGCAGGCCTCGCCGACCGTGCTCGTGGTCGACGACCTGCACTGGGCGGATACGCCCA
>DASZZG010000051.1:0-6964 GCA_035543355.1 Solirubrobacteraceae bacterium
ACGTCGGCGCGCACGGCCTCGATGTCGACCGGCAGGCGGAGATTGGCGGCCGAGCTCTCCAGCCGCGCCAGATGGTCGTCAAGCGCAAACGGGCGCCCGCCATAGACGCGAGCGACCTCGAATGCTCCGTCGCCGCGCAACAGGCCATCGTCGGTGACCGCGATGCGGGCGTCCTGCGAACGTCCGATGACCCCGTCCAGACATGCGAGTCCGCTGGTTTGTGCGTCCCTCATAGAGCGGGATCGTTTCACAGCGCCGCATCGTGCACCCGGCGATATCGGGCCGGGTGGGTGGAGGGAGTAGTCTGGGTTGTAGGCAGTTTTGCCTCCTAGCGGACTTTGGCCGCCGACGGATGTTTCGTTTGGCGTGTGCCGTGGACGTGTTAGGAGGCGGTCAGGGCCGTGATGAGGCAGAGCCGCCGGGCAGTGCCGCGCGTGAGGATCTGATGCGTTCCCTTCCTTCGCTCGTTGCGGTTTCATTGCGGAGGGGAGCGATGAGGAGGCTGGCGATGGCCAGCATCGAGAGTCCCCCGAAGACGGGCTCGACGAGTCTGCGGATCTCTAACGCGGTCGTGCATTTGATGCATGAGCACACGGGGCGTGGGCCGACGAAGGCGCGGACGACGGTCAACGACGATTTGATCGTGACGGTGTTGCAGGACAACCTGACGCGCGGTGAGCGCAGTCTTGTGCGCCATGGCCGTTCGGATGTCGTGTTGTCGGTGCGCAAGCATCATCAGGATGCGATGCGTGATGTGCTCGTGGCGGCGGTCGAGGAGCACTCGGGTCGCGATGTCGCCGCGTTCATGAGCACCAACCACATCGACCCCGACTACGCAGTCGAAGTCTTCGTCCTGGCACACAACAGCAAGCCCAGCTCCGACTCGTAGCGCCCTGGTAGTCGCTACGGCTCGGGCTGGCCTTGTGCCGCTGTCCGCCCGGCCTGGGCCGCGGTTCTCGTGCGGTACATGCGCTCGGCCTCGGCGCGCAACTCGCGCACGCTATGCGCGTGCCTGACGAGCCGCACGCTCAGGAGCGCCACTCCAATCAGCGCGAGGAAGCCGAGGACGCCGCCGACCGTAACGAGCGCGCTCGCGGAGGCGGGCTTGCGCTTAGGCAGCACGAAGTTGCGCGGCGTGGTGACGACCCGTCCGGTCGAGCCGGCGCCGCTGACGGGCTTCGTCTGCTCGGCGATCGCGAGCATGTCACGCGGGCGGACGCCGTCGACCAGCGAGTTTGAGATCCAGTAGACGCCGTTGCCCTCGCGCCATGCGATCAGGCGCAGCTTCTGGCCCTCGTAGTAAAGGCCGTAGCTGCGCGGCCCGATGCGCGCCGTCTGGGTCGGGTTGTCGAGCAGCGGGGGTTTCTGCCAGTCGGTGCCCTGGACGTCATAGAACTCGCCGATCCGGCCGCGCTGGACGACCGCGGCGTAGGCCTTGTCCAAGCGCCCCTTGGCGTCGGGTATGTCGTAGATGCGCAGCGAGTCGGGCTTCGGGGCGCCGCTCTGGTCGCGCACGCGGGGGTACTCGAGCGCAAACGGGAGCCGCCGCGCGGCTGCCCGCGCACGCGCGAGGTCGGCGCGTGGCGTGGGTGACAGCCCCGCGGGCCGGCGCGTACGGCGCCTTCCGCCGCCGAGCCTGGGCTTCGTGATCGGCGCCGTGCCGCGCAGGAAGGCGTCGACGTTCGAACGGATCTGCTGCGGCGACGCGGTAACGAAGATCGGGCCGATGTTCGCCTTGAAGGGGATCTGGCGAACCGGGTGGCCCGCCACCTGGGCGAGCAGCGTGAGCAGGTTGAGCACTTGCGGGGTCGAGCGGATGTCGGTCAGGACGGCCTTGCCGAAGATCCGCTCGAACTTGTCGACGTTGTCGAACAGCGACGGTCCGTACTGCGCCTTGACATCGAGCAGGAAGCGCTGGTCGCGCGCGTCGCGAATCAACGCCGTGTCACCGTGGCGATAGGCGACGAACTGGAGCGCCTGTTCGCCGCACATGCGCTGGTAGCCGGGCTGGAGGTTGATCTCGAAGTAACGGTTGCCCGCGGCGGCGCCGGTGTTGGAGTGGAAGTAGCGTCGATCGACGGTGGAGTAGACGCAGCCCATCTCGTCGACCGCCTTCTTGAAGCGCTTGAAGGTGACCACGACGACGTGGGTCGGGGTGATGCCGAAGACTCGCTTGATCGTCGCGACCATCAGATCGATGCCCCCGAGCGTGTATGCGACGTTGATCCGCTTGACGGTCGGCGCGGCGCCGTGCGGGTAGATGGTCACCTTCAGGTCGCGCGGGATCGAGAGCATCGGGATCGTCGACTTGCTCGGATCGAGGCGGACGAGCAGCATCTCGTTCGAGTGCGGCAGCACCAGCGAGTTGGCTTTGTTCTTCTGCGCGCGGCGGCGGTCGTCGCCGACCAGCAGCAGCGTCTGCGGCTTTCCCGGGCGGTCCTTCGCCAGGCCCGGCACCTTCAGGCGCGGGTTCTGGCGCAGGAAATGCGTGAACTTCCCCACCTGGAGCAGCCCGGCGGTCACAGTGACAGCGGCGGTCAGGACGACCACGAGCGCGCAAGCGGCCAATGCGCGGCGCGCCAGCCGCCATCCCTGCGCGGACGGGAGCGGGGACATCGGCTACAAGCGAAGCACATCCCGCGGCATCACAATCCCGCCGTGTAGCGTCCGGGCCTCCCACCCCGATTAGAGGACGGCCTCCCCATGAGCAAGCCGACGAGCCACGCCGACACCGAGCAGGAGACGGCTGTCACCGTCGAGCGCCGCGGCCACGTGCTGTTGATGGGCCTCAATCGACCCGCCAAGCGCAACGCGTTCAACCTCGCGATGATCGACCAGCTCGCCGCCGCCTATCACCGCGTGGAGACCGACGAGGACGTCCGCTGCGGCGTGCTGTTCGCACACGGCGACCACTTCACGGGCGGACTCGACCTCGCCGAGGTCGGGCCGCTCGTGCGCGAAGGCGGGCTGGACTTCTCGGGCCCTGGGCGGCGCGACCCGTGGCGCAAGGACGGAGTCTGGACGACGCCGGTCGTGGCGGCGGTCCAGGGCTGGGTGATGACATTGGCGATCGAACTGCTGCTCGCTGCCGACGTGCGTATCGCGGCATCGGACTCGCGCTTCGCGCAGATGGAGATCAACCGCGGGATCTACGCCTTCGGGGGCGCGACGATCCGGCTGCCACGCGATGCCGGATGGGGCAACGCGATGCGGTGGCTGCTGACCGGCGAAGAGTATGACGCGGCCGAGGCGCACAGGATCGGGCTGATTCAGGAGGTGGTCGAGCCGGGCCGGCAGGTGCAGCGGGCGATCGAGCTGGCCGAGGCGATCGCGACCAGGTCCGCGCCGCTGGGCGTCAAGGCGACGCTCGCATCGGCCCATCGCGCGCGGCTCGAGGGGGAAGCCGCGGCGTTCGTCCGCCTCGAGCCGGACATGGCCGATCTCTTCGATACCGAGGACGGCCACGAAGGACTGCAGTCCTTCGTCGAGCGCCGCGAGGCGAGGTTCGTAGGCCGATGAGCACCCCGATCGCGGAACAACCCCTGATGGGCCGTGGAGGAATCGAACCTCCAACCTTGGGCTTAAGAGGCCCCTGCTCTACCAATTGAGCTAACGGCCCGCTGGCGGGCGAGCATGTTAACCGAGGCCGGTGCGAATCACTTGCCCGCCGGCCGCGGCGTAGCCGCCCCGGCCGGGGCTGACGCGCCGGCGCTCTTCAGCTGGTCGAGCTGCTGCTTGACGGAGGCGCGCTGGGACGCGGGCGTCAGCGCCAGCGCCTGCGTGACCGCGAGATCGCCCTTGCGCGTCTGGCCGGCGCGATAGGCGAAGAAGGCGAGCTGCGCATACGAGTTCGGGCTCGGCCGGGCCTGGGTGACGATTTCCTGCGCCTGCGCCCCGGCGGCAGGGTCGTTGAGCCCCTCCGGAGCGAACGCGAGCACCATCAACGAGGCGATATCCGGGTTCGGGTGGGCGGGAGAGAGCGCCAGGTATCTCGTCCAGGCCTGCTTGACTCCCGGCAGCCTCCGCCTACCCGCGGCCGTGAAGGCGGGCGCTCCCTGCGACGAGCTCGTGCTCTCCTTTGCGATCAAGAACCGTACGCGCGCCAGCTGGCCCCATGCCGCGGTGTCCTTGGGATTGGCCGTGACCGCTTTCTCCGCGGCGGTCTGCTGCTTGGCGAAGGTCGACGAGATGCTGGGCCCCTTGTGGCTGCTGCTTCCGCCCAGGCCGATCGCGTCGAACAGGCCGCCCGAGCTGTTGCCGCCGATGCCGAAGAAGACAAGTCCCCCGCCCATCAGCACCGCGAGCCCCAGGTAGATCACCTGGATCGTTCGGCGCCGGCCGCGGCCGCGCAGGTCAAACAGCATTCTTCGAAGTCTCCTCGGGTTCCATCGATGGGCCGTCGTCCGGCTCCAAGGGGGGTAGCGGACGGCGGCGTTCGACCCAGGTCACGAGCACGATGCTTAGACCGTAGAGGATCAGCAGTGGCGCCATCTCCAGCAGCGTGGTCACCGGGTCCGTGCCGGGCAGCGCGGCGGCGGCGATCGCACACAGCACGACCGCGCCGCGCCAGGAGCGCCGCAGCCTGCTGGCGCTCATGATCCCCGCACGGTTGAGCGCGAGCAGCGCGACAGGCATCTGGAACAGCAGTCCGAGCGCGACGAGCATCAGGATCTCGAAGGAGTAGTAGTCGCGCGCCTGGACGAGCACGTCGAACGATTTCGAGTTGAAGCCCTGGAGGAACTTGACCGCCGGCGGCAGGATCGCGTAGTAGGTGAAGACCACGCCCAGGATGAACAGCACGGGCACCATCAGCATCAGCGGCATCGCGACTTTGCGCTCGCGCGGCGAGAAGGCGGGCAGGACGAACGAATAGGTCTGAAAGAGCAACAACGGCAGCGCGAAGAGCAGCGCGAAGTACGCGGAGACCTTCAGCGTCGTGGTGAACGGCTCCCCTACGCCGAGCGTCACGGGCGCCTTCTTGGGAGGTTTGGAGGGCAACGCCGCGATCGTGTCCTGTATCCGCTTGACGCGGGCGTCATACGCGGGGCGCTGTCCGGGCCTCACGTCGGCGCGCAACTGGCGGAGCGCGCCGGCGATCTGCTCGTATGCCTGGCGCTGCAGCGCGGCGACGCGGGCGGTCTCGGCCAAACGACCCTTCTGCTGACCGCCGGCGCCGGAACGCTCGAGCGGGCGGTTGAGCAGGTGCAGCAGCGGCCCGTTCTGCCAGAAGCAGAAGCCGAACGCGATGCCAACGCCAATCGCGCAGATGATCAGCCGGGTCCGAAGTTCCGTCAGGTGGTCGGTGAGCGACAGTCGCTCGTCGTGGCCGATCGGCCGCAGCGCAGTCGCCATCGCGAGCGGCGGGGGCTAGCCGCGCGGAGCGGCGCCAGCCTTGTCCGAAGCCGCCGGGACGGCGTCGGGCTCAGCGGGGGAGGAACTTGCCTGCGCTTTGGTGATCGCCTCGGGCTCGGGCGCAGAAGCCACGGCGTGGTCATCGGCGGAGTCCTTGCCGGTGATCGAGTCCTTGAACTCGCGCATGCCCTGCCCGAGCGAGCGGCCGATCTCGGGTAGCCGCTTGTAGCCGAGGACCACAACGACGATCAGGACGAGGATGACGATCGTTATGGGACTGTGCGCGCTGAACATTTCCGGCTCTGGACGGGACTACGCAGAGCCTAGCGAGTCGGATGTCCGCACGCCTCAAGTTTCCTACTGCGAGGGCCGATGTAGGGGGGTAGGCGGCGCGAAATGGACCCGAACCCCCGTATCCAGGCCTCTTCAAGCAGCTTACGGCTGCGCAGCGGCAAGACGGTCGATCTGGTCGTCCTCGCCGGCGACGGCGTAACCAACGCGCCCGACACCGGCCAGCGCCCAGCACACGGTCCGGCCGATTTGCACGTCTGCCCGAAATGCCGCTGCGATCTCGTTCAGCCGGTCGACTGGGAGCCGGCCGACGGCAACCGCTGGCAGCTCGAGCTCGCCTGCCCGAACTGCGCCTGGCGTCTCCGCGATGTCTTCGACACGGCGGTGATCGACGACTTCCAGGACGAGATCGAGCGCGGCGCGCAGGTGCTGCTCGAGTCCCTTCGCTCGCTGACCGCCGCGAACATGGACGACCAGTTCGAGCGCTTCATCGAGGCCATCCGGGCCGATCAGATCCTTCCCTGCGACTTCTAGATCTGCGCAGCGGCGCCGGTCACCTGTAGCGCTCCACCACCCCGTCGGCGACCAGCTCGAGCGGCATCCGCTGGTCCGCGGGCAGCGCCGGCAGACGCTCCTTCGCTGCGGCGACGATCGTCAGCGCACGCGCCCGCGCATCGTCGAGGGCTCCCGTCGCCTCGATGCGCTCGCAGGCACGCTCCGCGCCCGCGCGGTCGCGCAGGCTGCGCAGATCGAGCGCCGCGAGCTCCGGATCGCGCTCGCGCGCGAGGATCAGCGGCAGCGTGACAGTGCCGTCGAGCAGATCGGTCCCACGCCCCTTTCCGGTCCGCTCCGCAGGCCCGGAGACGTCGAGCACGTCGTCGAGCAGCTGGAAGGCGAGCCCGATGCGCCTGCCGAAGCCTCCCAGCTCGACCTCGAGGTCGGGCGGGAGTCCACCCTCGAGGGCGCCGAGACGGCACGCCGCCTCGAACAGCCGCGCCGTCTTCAGCTCGCAGCGGAGCAGATAGCGCTCGACCCCCACATCGACGTGCCAGGCGTCCTCGCGCTGGAGCAGCTCGCCGTCGGCCAGCGCCGAGGACGCGGCTGAGAGCACCCGGACCTCGTCGCTGCGACGGGCGTCACCGCCTGGCGGATCGTCATCGGCCTGTTCCGCCAGCTCGGCGAACGCGCGCGAGAACAGCAGGTCGCCGGTCGCGGTGGCGATCGCGCGACCCGCGCTCGCAACCACGGTAGGCCGTCCGCGACGCAGCGTCGCGTCGTCGAGCACGTCGTCGTGGACCAGCGTCGCGGAGTGGATCAGCTC
>DASZZG010000052.1:0-9569 GCA_035543355.1 Solirubrobacteraceae bacterium
CTGGCTTGCGAGCCGCCAGAGCGAGCGTTCGCGTAGTCCGGGGACGCTGAGCGCGGCAAGTCACCGGGTGCGAGAATCCCGGGTCGATGCCACGCCGCCTGCTGATCCTCGGCTCGACGGGGTCGATCGGCACCCAGGCGCTCGAGATCGCCGCTGCCTCCGGCGGGGAGCTCGAGCTCGTCGGGTTGTCCGCCGAGCGCTCCTGGGGCCCCCTGGTCGCGCAGGCGCAGGCGCATGGGGTCCGCCGAATCGCGCTCGCCGACGAGGATGCGGGCGCACGCGCGGCCGAGCAGTGGACCGACGGGGAGGTGCTGCACGGGCCCGAGGGCCTCGTCCGGCTGGTGGTCGAATCGGGCGCCGACATCGTGCTCAACGCGCTCGTCGGCTCCGCGGGCCTCGGCCCGACAGTCGCCACCCTGGGCGAGGGGATCGACCTGGCGCTCGCCAACAAGGAGTCGCTGGTCGTCGGTGGCGAGCTCGTCGTCGCGCTCGCCGAGGCGACCGGCGCACAGATCATCCCGGTGGACTCCGAGCACGTCGCCCTGCACCAGCTGATCGCCGGCGAGCGGCCGGAGACGATCGAGCGGCTGGTGCTGACGGCGTCGGGCGGCCCGTTCCGCGGTCGCGACGCCGCGCAGCTGCGCGACGTGAGCGTCGCCGACGCACTCGCGCACCCGACGTGGGATATGGGCGCGAAGATCAGCATCGACTCCGCCACGCTGATGAACAAGGGACTCGAGCTGATCGAGGCGCACCATCTCTTCGGCACTCCGTATGACCGCATCGACGTCGTCGTGCACCCCCAGTCGATCGTCCATGCGCTGGTGCTGCTGTGCGACGGCGCCGCGCTGGCGCACCTCGGCTACCCCGACATGCGTGTGCCGATCTCCTACGCGCTGCACCATCCCGAGCGAGTCGACGTACCCGTTCGCCCGCTGGATCTGGTCGAGCTCTCCTCACTCGACTTCGAGGCGGCCGACGAGGGCACCTTTCGCTGTCTCGCGCTCGCGCGCGCGGCCGCGGCGGCGGGCGGCACCGCTCCGTGCGTGGTCAACGCCGCGAACGAGGTCGCCGTGCACGCGTTCCTGCGCGAGCAGATCGGCTTCACCACGATCCCCGAGGTGATCGAGCGCGCGCTCGAGTATCTGCCGCCGGCGCCTGTGAAAGCCTTCGACTCGCTCTACGAGGCGGACCGCGAGGCGCGTGAGCAGGCGGCGAGCCTCGTCGAGACGCTCGCCGCGGCGTGAGCCGGCTGCGCCGCGGATGAGCTACTTCCTCGCCTTCGCCGGCTTCGCTGCGCTGATCGTGCTGCACGAGTTCGGCCATTTCCTCGCCGCCAAGGCGGTGGGGATGCGCGTCGAGCGCTTCTCGCTCTTCTTCCCGCCGCTGCTGGCGCGCGTCAAGCGCGGCGAGACCGAGTACGCGATCGGCGCGATCCCGCTGGGCGGCTACGTGAAGATCAGCGGCATGAACCCGCACGAGGAGCTCGCCCCGGAGGTCGCCCCGCGCGCCTACTTCCGCCAGGCCCCGTGGAAGCGGATTGTCGTCATAGCCGCAGGGCCGCTGATGAACGTGCTCGTCGCGTTCGCGATCCTGTGGGGCCTGTTCCTCGCCAACGGGCAGCCCGTCCCCGCCATCGACAGGGCGGGGCTGCGCCCACCCGCTGCGCAGAGCCTGCGACCGGGCGACCACCTGGTCGCCGTCGACGGACACGCTCCTAACGGCGACCAGCTCGCGAAGCTGATCTCGTCACATCACTGCTCCGGCAGGCCTTTCCCCGGTTGCCGCGCGACGAGCCCCGTTCGGATCACCGTGCGGCGCAACGGCCGGCTCCAGTCGTTCGCGATCACGCCGCGCTATGACCCGGCCGCTCGCAGGACGCGCATCGGCGTCGCCTTCACCGTTGGCTACGAACCGGCCGGGCTGGGGCGCTCTGCCCGCCTGAGCCTCGACGAGATGTGGAACATCACCAGCAACACGGCGAGCGCGATAGGACGCATATTCGAGTCCAAGCAGCGCAAGCAGCTGAGCGGAGTCGTCGGGATCTATACGGTGACGCAGCAGGCTTTCGCGTTGGACGTCTCGCGCGCGCTCGAGTTCCTGGCGCTGATCTCGCTGTCGCTCGCGCTGATCAACCTGTTTCCGTTCCTGCCGCTCGACGGCGGGCACATCTTCTGGGCGATCGCCGAAAAGCTGCGCGGCCGCCCGATTTCCTTCTCCGTGCTGGAGCGCGCATCGGTCGTCGGGTTCATGCTCGTGCTGCTGCTCGCCTATGTCGGACTGTCCAACGACATTGGACAGCTGACCGGTTCAGGGATCAAGCTGCGATGAGCGCCGGTCCGATTGTGGTCAGACCGCTGCGCCTGCGGTAGCTTTACGACGGTTTTCCGACCGAGGGAGTGGAGATGGAAGCTGTAAGCCCAACCGTGCCCACCCAGGCGCTCGAAGCGACGACGATGGCGGAGGCGTTCCGCCAGACCGCCGAGCGCGTGCCCAACCGCGTCGCCGTGCGGCTCAAGGACGACAGCATCTCGATCACCTGGGCCGAGCTACGCGACCGCGTCGACGGACTCGCGCGCGGGCTGCACGAGCTTGGGCTGCGGCATGGCGAGACGATCGCGCTGATGATCGACAACCGCCCCGAGTTCCACGTCTGCGATCTGGCCGCGATGATGATCGGCGCGACGCCGTTCTCGATCTACCAGACCGCGGCGCCCGAGCAGATCGCCTACGTCGTCTCGGACGCCGGCGCGAAGATCGCGATAGTCGAGCAGAAGTACCTCGATCGCTTCGTCGAGGCGTCGGCCGACCTGCCCCAGCTCGAGACGCTGGTGGTCATCGACGCCGGCGGCGACCTGCCCGAGGGCGCGCGGCGGCTCGAGGACGTCGAGGCGATGGAGTCCGACTTCGACGTCGAGGAGTCGTGGAAGGCGATCTCCCCCGAGGACATGCTGACGCTGATCTACACCTCCGGCACGACCGGGCCGCCGAAGGGCGTGCAGCTCACACATGCCAACCTGATCACCGCGATCTCGGCGATCCGCGAGCTGGTGCAGTTCCCGGACCAGTCGCGCGTGATCTCGTGGCTGCCATCGGCGCACATCGCCGAGCGCGCCGCCCACCACTACATCCCGATCGCCTTCGGCTTCACCGTGACCTGCTGCGAGGACCCGCGCAACGTCATGGCCTATCTGCCCGAGGTCCGTCCGCAGTGGTTCTTCGCCGTGCCGCGCATCTGGGAGAAGCTCAAGGCTGGACTCGACACGATGATCGCGGGACTCCCCGACGAGCAGCGCGATGAGGCCCAGGCGACGATCCAGGCGGCGATCGACAAGGTCCGGCTGGAGCAGGCGGGAGAAGAGGTTCCCGCAGAGCTGGCGGAGCAAGTCACAAAGGCCGACGAGACGATGTTCGCCGGCCTGCGCGCGCGACTCGGGCTCGATCAGGTGGTGACCGTCAACGTCGGCGCCGCGCCGACGCCCGTCGAGGTGCTCGAGTTCTTCCATGCGATCGGCATCCCGCTCGCCGAGATCTGGGGGATGTCCGAGACCTGCGGGGCCGGCACCGTCAATCCGCCCGGCAAGGTCAAGATCGGCACGGTCGGCCCGGCGTCGCCCGGCATCGAGATCAAGCTCGCCGAGGATGGCGAGGTGCTGCTCCGCGGTGGCGTGGTGATGGCCGGCTACCGCAACCAGCCGGAGAAGACGGCCGAGACAATCGATTCGGACGGCTGGCTGCACACCGGCGACATCGGTGAGCTCGACGAGGACGGCTACCTGAAGATCGTCGATCGTAAGAAGGAGCTGATCATCAACGCCGCCGGCAAGAACATGTCGCCGGCCAACATCGAGGCGACGCTGAAGAGCGCCTCGCCGCTGATCGGGCAGGTCGCCTGCATCGGCGATCGCCGCTCGTACAACACTGCGCTGATCGTGCTCGACGCCGATTTCGCCCCGCCGTGGGCGAAGCAGCAGGGGATCGAGGACAACTCGCTCGAGGCCCTGGCGACCGAGGACCGCGTGCGCGAGGAGCTGCAACTGGCGGTCGATCAGGCGAACGCCAAGCTGGCGCGCGTCGAGCAGATCAAGAAGTTCACGATCGTTCGCGGCGACTGGCTCCCGGGCGGCGACGAGCTGACGCCGACGATGAAGCTCAAGCGCAAGCCGATCGAGCAGAAGTACGACGCCGAGATCGAGGGGATGTACTCGTAGAGAGCCATGGCAGCGTCAACCTCACCAGGACAGCCAACACAGCCGGAGCTGGGAACGGGCATGACCGGCGCGCTCGAGCAGCTGCTGCACGGGTTCATGGGCACGCAGGTCATTCACACGGCGGTGCGCAGCGGCATCCTCGACGCGCTTGGGTCTGACCCGGCGGAGGCGGACAGCCTGGCGCATCAGTTGGGCGGGGACCCGGCGGCGGTGCTGCGCTTGCTGCGCGGGATGGTCGTCCTGGGCCTCGCCAGCGTGGGGCCGGATGGGCGGTTCGCCGCCACGGGGCTCGCGGCGCAGTTTCGGGCGGACGCGCCCGGATCGTTCAGGGACGCGGCGCTCTTCCGGGGAGGAGCGGTGTACCGCGCTTGGGGCGAGCTCACCGCCGCCGTGGTCGCCGGCGAATGCCCGTACCAGCGGGCGATGGGAGTGCCGCTCTGGGAGTACATGGCGGCCAACCCCGAGGAGAACGCCGTCTTCAATGGCGCGATGCGCGGAATGTCGTCCGTCGTCGCGCAGGGGCTCGTGCAGACGCTCGACGTAAATGGATCCACGGTGATGGACATCGGTGGCGGTCACGGGCACCTGGTGGCCGCACTGCTGGAGGCCAATCCCGACGCACGCGGGATCGTCTTCGACCAGCCGGCGCTCGAGCCTGAGGTGAGGTCCTTCCTGGCGGAGCGAAATCTGGCCGGGCGTTGTCGCTTCGCGGGCGGCGACTTCTTTCGCTCGCTGCCCGATGGCGCTGACGTCCACGTGATGAAGTGGATCCTGCACGACTGGTCTGACGAGGACTGTCTAGCCATCCTGCGCAGCAGTCGAACGGCGGTCGCCGACGAGGGCCGGCTCGTGATCGTCGAGCGACCGCTGCCTGAGCTGGACGCGCTCGCTGCGTCGTCCGCCCCGGCGGTGATGGGAGACCTGATGATGCTGGCCGTATTCGGGCCCGGAAGCGGGCAAGAGCGAACCGAAGCCGAGTACGGCGCGCTGCTGACCGCGAGCGGCTTCTCCCTGCGCGAGCGGCTCCCGCTCAGCGGGGGCTTTGCCGCGTTGGTCGCGTCCCCGGCCTGACGCCGCGACGGCTTCCCCATAGTGAGTTAGGATCGCGCGGTGCGGAGGCTCGGCACGACACTGCTATCAGCGCGGCGCAGGGACCTTCTCGCATTGGCGGAGTGAGCATCTGTTGTCTTGCTTCGGCGCCCAGCGTGGCCGCGGCCCCGACGGTTGAGCAGAGCGCCACGCGGTTGGTCGGCAAGGTGGGCGGTCCCGGGCCGCTCAACTTCACCGACGTCCGCTGGAACGTCTACGGGGCCGATCTGGGCAGCATGTTCGAGTACAAGGGCCGGATCTACATGGTCTTCGGCGACACCTACGGCCGCCCCAAGACCAGCGATATTCAGACCTTCCTCCAGCAGCAGGGCTCCGCCCCACGCTGCCGTCCTTCAGCTACGCCGACTGGCGCAGCAACACGATGGCCTTCTTCGCCGACGCCAACCCCGCCATCGGGCCGCTCTTCGATGGCATGGTCACCGACCCTTCAAACCCCCTGCGCGCAAAGGAGCTGCTGCCCTCGGCGAAGCAGACGTGCACCGGAACCGAGACGCTCTGCGAGCAGACCGTCATTCCGACGAACGGCTTCGCCGTCGGGGATCGGATGTTCCTTCACTACATGTCGGTGAAGCGATTCGGGTATCCGCAGCCGAACGACTACGCGCTCAACTACGCGGGCATCGCTTACTCGGACGATGGCGGCCAGACGTGGACGAAGGATCCCTCGACCATGTGGGCTGGCAACTCGAACTTCGGTCAGGTCGCCGCGACGCAAACCGGTGGAGACGTGTACCTGTTCGGCATCCCGGGCGGGCGAACCGGCGACGTGAAGCTCGCCCGCGTGCGCAGCGGCAGGATCCTGAGCAAGGCCAGCTACCGCTACTGGGGCGGCCGCACGTGGAACAACCGCGAGGGTTCCGCTGCGGTCGTCGCGAACGCGCCGGCCGGCGAGCTGAGCGTCCAGTGGAACTCGTACTTCGGGAAGTGGTTGATGATGTACCTGAGGGTGCGCGAGCCGCGTGAGAGCTCTCCGGCCGGCGACGTCGTGCTGCGCTCGGCTGATTGTCTGACCGGCCCCTGGAGCGAGCCGCAGGTGGTGGTGACAAGCGACCAGTACCCGTCGCTCTACGCCCCGTTCATTCCGCCGCGCTGGAACGACGGGCCCGACGTTTACTTCAGCATGTCGATCTACCTCCCCTACAACGTCTTCTGGATGCACACTGCGCTGGCCGGCATCCCGCGCCCTGGCCTCAATCCCTGCGTCTCCCCGCGGCAGTAGCCGCTTCCGGCATCGCGCTGGCGCGCCGTTAGACGGCGCGTCTATCTTGCGCTGAGTGGCGGTAAGGGCGGAGTCACGATTCAGCCCGATTCGCCGCAGTCGCGAGGTCCTGCAGCGCATCGCCTTCGAGTCGCAGGGTCCGCCACTGCTCCATATGCTCTGCCCGCAGTTGCTCGTAGAAGCGCAGCGCCGGCTCGTTCCACTCGAGCGCCGACCATTCGAGCCGGGCGCAGCCGCGCTCGAGCGCGAGCCAGGCGACGTGCGATAGGAGGGCGTGACCGATCCCCGCGCGCCGGTGCTCGGGCGCCACGTAGAGGTCCTCGAGCCAGATGCCACGCTGGGATCGGAACGTCGAGAAGGTCGGGAAGAAAACGGCGAAGCCGACCGTCTCTCCCGCGACGTCGGCGACCAGCGCCTGCGCCACGGGCTCCTGGCCGAACAACTCCGCCGCCAGCAGCTCCTCGCTGCCCGTCACCGCAGCCGACAGGCGCTCGTATTGCGCCAGATCGCGGATCAGCGCGAACAGCGCGCTCGCGTCCTGGCGTTCGGCCGCGCGGATGTGCACTGCGGGCGCGGGCACCGCCCTAGTCCTCGAGCAGCTCGTACGCGGGCAGCGTCAGGAAGTCGACGAACTGCTCGCCGAGCGCGACGCCGTCGAACAGGGCGCGCGACTGCTGCGGGCGACCTTCGCGCTCGAACCACTCGTCGTCCGCGACCTCGGCGCGGATGCGTTCGAGCTCCTCTTGCTCGAAGCGGCGCACCAGCTCGGGCGTGATCGTCTCGCCCCCCGCCAGCTTGGCGCCGTGGCGGACCCACTGCCAGACCTGCGAGCGTGCGATCTCGGCGGTCGCGGCGTCCTCCATCAGTCCGTAGATCGCCGCCGCGCCGTTGCCGCGCAGCCACGACGAGATGTACTGGATGCCCACGTTGACGTTGCTGCGCAGGCCGTCCTCGGTGATCTCGCCCGGGGTCGAAGCGACGTCGACGAGGTCCCAGGCATTCACCTCGACGTCGTCGCGCAGCCGCTCGACCTGATTGGGCCGGTCGCCGAGGACCTCGTCGAACTGCTCGCGCGCGACCGCGACGAGGTCGGGGTGCGCCACCCATGTTCCGTCGAACCCGGCGCGAGCCTCGCGCCGCTTGTCCGCGCGCACGCCGTCGGTCGCGCGCTCGTTGGCCTCGGCGTCGCCGCGCGAGGGGATCAGCGCCGACATGCCGCCCATTGCGTGGGCGCCGCGGCGGTGGCAGGTGCGGACCAGCAGCTCGGTGTACGCGCGCATGAAGGGGACGGTCATCGTGACCGCGGCGCGATCGGGCAGGATGAACTCCGGTCGTTCGCGGAAGCACTTGATGATCGAGAAGATGTAGTCCCAGCGGCCCGCGTTGAGCCCGGCCGCATGGTCGCGCAGCTCGTAGAGGATCTCGTCCATCTCGAACGCCGCCGGAATCGTCTCGATCAGCACCGTCGCCCGGATCGTGCCGCGCTCGACGCCGAGGAGGTCCTGCGCGAGGCAGAAGACGTCGTTCCAGAGGCGCGCCTCGAGATGGCTCTCCAGCTTCGGCAGATAGAAGTACGGCCCGCTGCCGCGCTCGAGCAGACGCTCGGCGTTGTGGAAGAGGTAGAGGCCGAAGTCGAGCAGCGCCCCGGCGATCGGCCGGCCGTCGACCAGCACGTGCCGATCGACCAGGTGCCAGCCGCGCGGGCGGACGAGCAGCGTCGCCACTTCGTCGGCGAGCGCGTAATGGCGGCCGTCCGGGGAGCTGAACTCGATCGTGCGCTCGATCGCGTCGATCAGGTTGAGCTGGCCGCCGATCACGTTGGCCCAGGTCGGCGAGCTCGAATCCTCGAGATCGGCCATGTAGCAGAGCGCGCCCGAGTTGAGCGCGTTGATCACCATCTTGCGATCTGTCGGCCCCGTGATCTCGACACGCCGATCGCGCAGGTCCGGCGGCACGGCGGCGACCCGCCAGTCGCCCTCGCGGACCGCCACCGTATCGGCCAGGAAGTCGAGCGACTCGCCGGCGGCAAGGCGTTGCTGGCGCGCGCGACGTTGTTCGAGGAGGCCGAGCCGCGTGGTGTCGAACTCTCGCTGCAGGCGGGCGACGAACGCGAGCGCCTGCGGCGTGAGGATCTCGTCGAAGCGGGGGGCGGGCGGGGCGGCGAGCTCGATTCCGGCAGAGCCGATCGTCATCGAGTCAGCGAGCCCCCCTCGATCGAGGCATGCAGGATCTCGAGCGGATGGTGGACGCGCAGCGGCCGGCCGAGCGCCCGGCAGTGCGCGGCGATCTGGAGCGCGCAGCCGGGGTTGGCGGCGGCCACGGCATCCGCTCCGGTGGCGAGCAGATTGCGCGCCTTGCGCTCGCCGAGGGCCGCGGCGGGCTCCGGCTCGAGCAGGTTGTAGACACCTGCCGAGCCGCAGCAGATCTCCCATTCAGCCGGCTCGAGCAGCTCGAGTCCGGGGACCGCCCGCAGCAGCTCGCGTGGCTGAGAGCGCACCTGCTGGGCGTGCGCGAGGTGGCAGGCGTCGTGATACGCGAGCCGCATCTCCAGCGGGTGTCTGATCGCTCTGGCCTCGTCCTCGGCGAGTAGTTCGGTGATGTCGCAGACGCGCGCCGAGAAAGCCTGCGCTCGCGCCGCCCACTTGGGGTCGTCGCGGAGGAAGTGGCCGTAGTCCTTCAGCGCGGATCCGCAGCCGGCGGCGTTGACCACGACGCGGTCGCAATCGGCGAAGGCGTCAATCGTCACGCGCGCCGACGCGCGCCCGGAGTCCTCACCGCTGTGTAGCTCCAGGGCGCCGCAGCAGCGTGGCCGCCGCGGCGCGAAGACCTCGTAGCCCTCGGTGCTCAGCACGGCGACTGTGGCCGCATTGACGCGGTGGAAGAAGACGCGCTGCACGCAGCCCTGGACGAAGCCGACGCGCCCTCTCGAGGTTCCGCGCGCGGGCGTGCGCTCGGGCAGGCGCTGGAAGCTCTGGCGCAGGGGCGTTTGGGGGGCCAGCGCGATCAGCGAGCGCAGGCGTGCGAGCGAT
>DASZZG010000053.1:0-9723 GCA_035543355.1 Solirubrobacteraceae bacterium
TCTCCCCGCCGATGCACTTGATCGCGGCCGCCGATATGACTCCTTCGGGCGTCCCGCCGATGCCCCAGAGAAGGTCGACCGGGGTGTCGTCGGAGACGGCGAGCAGCGACGCGGAGACATCGCCGTCGATGATCAGGCGCACGCGCGCCCCGGCTGCGCGAATCTGATCGATCGCGCGCTCGTGCCGCGGACGCTCGAGGACCACGACCATTACGTCGCCGATGTCGACGCCGCGGCGCTCCGCGATCAGGCGCAGCGTCTCGGGTAGGGGCCTGTCGAGGTCGAGCAGATCGCCGATGTCGGCTCCCCCGGCCATCTTCTCCATGTAGACGCACGGCCCGGGATCGAACATCGCTCCGCGCTCGGCGAGCGCGATCACGGCCAGCGCACTCGGATAGCCCTTTGCCGTCAGCCGCGTTCCCTCGAGCGGGTCGACCGCGATGTCGACCTGCGGGGGCGACCCATCGCCGATGCGCTCGCCGTTGTAGAGCATCGGCGCCTCGTCCTTCTCGCCCTCGCCGATAACGACCGTGCCGTCCATCGGCACGGAGTCGAGGACGTAGCGCATCGCATCGACCGCCGCCTGGTCGGCTGCCTCCTTGTCCCCCATTCCCACCAGCCGACCCGCCGCGAGCGCGGCGGCCTCGGTCACGCGTACGAGGTCGAGCGCCAGATTTCGATCGGGCCGCTGCGTGTCGCGGCCGGGACTCAAATCACGCCGGGAGGCTTGCGCACGCGCTCCGACTCGCTCACACGCGTCAAGGCGCCGACCAGCATCAGGACGCCCGCGAACAGCGCCAAGTACCAGCCGTACGACAGGTGAATCTGTTCGTGCGGGTTGCCGGGCTTGATGATCAGCCCGCGCACGAGCACGAGCGTCATCGCAGTGATCGCCACGACGGCGGTCAGCTCGCCGCGCGGCCAAGAGAGCGCGTGGTCGCGCAGGATGATGTAGCCGAGGATCCACGGGGCGATCGCGCCCAACAGCAGCAGGAAGCGGATCGCGACCAGCGCCTGCCAGGCGCTGATCCCGAGGCCGGGGTGGTGGCTGAAGTTCTGTGCGCCCTCGAGGTGGGCGTTGCCGTTGCCGAGCTCGAACCAGGGCAGGAAGACCGCGATCGCCAGCAGCACACCGCCGACGGCCGCGATGTACTCGCCCCGCCGCAGGTTGTCGAAGTTGAGGAACTTCTTCTCCACGCGCGCAGCCTATACCGACCAGCTCTGTCAAGTGAAGGGTGCGCGCCGCTGGTAGGTTGCGGCGCCCATGGCCGCCACCCGTTTCGGGCTGACGATTCCCTTTGCGGGCGTCTCCCTGCCAGACCACGAGCCGCTGCTACGCCGCGCCGAGGCCGCGGGCTATGACGACCTCTGGTCGGGCGAGGCGACCGGCCACGACGGCTTCGTCCCGCTGGCACTGGCGGCCGCGTGGACCGATCGCATGCGCTTGGGCACGGGGGTCGTCAACCCGTACACGCGCGGCCCTGCCGTGCTCGCCCAGACCGCCGCCGCCCTTCAGGACGCCAGCCGGGGTCGCTTCATCCTCGGCATCGGCTCCTCCTCCAACGTGATCGTGGAGCGCTGGAACGGCATGCCCTTCACCAAACCGCTGACACATGTTCGCCAGGCGGTCGAGGGGCTGCGGCCGGTGTTTGCGGGGGAGCGTGGCGCGGGAGGCTTCAAGCTGGAGCAGGCGCCCGCGCAGCCGATCCCGATCTACGTCGCCGCGCTGCGCGAGCGGATGCTCGGGCTGGCTGGAGAGATCGCCGACGGAGCATGGCTGAACTTCCTGCCGCTCTCGGGGGTCGGGAAGGTGATCGAGCAGGTGCGCGCCGGCGAGCAGCGCGCGGGCAAGGAACCCGGGTCGTCCGATGTCGTATGTCGCTTCTTCAACATTCCCCAGCCCGCCGAGGAGGGCCTCGCGATGGCGCGCTTCGTCTTCGCCGCGTACGCGACCGTCCCGGTCTACGCGAACTTCTTCCGCTGGCTCGGCTGGGCAGAGCAGCTCGACCCGATGGTCGAGGCATGGCAGGGGGGCGATCGCCAGCGCGCGCTCGAGCTGGCGCCGGAGGAGCTGATGCGCGAGATCTTCATCTTCGGCTCGCCCGAGCAGCAGCAGGAACGACTCGCGCAGTTCGCCGAGGCCGGCATCAGGTCCTTCTGCCTGACGCCGTTCACCGGGCCAGATCAGCTGCCTGAGCTGATCGACGGCCTCGCGCCTTGAGCCACGCCGTCGCGCTGCGGCGGATCTTTCCCGATGGGGCTGCCGTCGCCCCGGAGCAGGCGATCGACCGCCTGGGATTCGCCGAGCGGGCGTCCGAGTTGCGCCCATACGTGGTGGCCAACTTCGTCGCCACCGCCGACGGTCGGGCGACTCTCGGCGGGCGGTCGGGCCCGATTGGTGACGAGATCGACCGCCGGCTCTTTCACCTGCTGCGCAGCGAGGTGGATGCCGTGCTGGTCGGAGCGGGCACGCTGCGCGTCGAGCGCTACGGGCGGCTGGTGCCCGACCCTGCGCTGCGCGAGCGCAGGGTGCGCAACGGCCTCGCAGCGGAACCGCTGGCGTGCGTGGTCTCAGGTCGCCTGGAGCTGCCGGAAGACCTGCCGCTGTTCGCCGATCCGAACTCCCGCGTCGTGATCTTCACCAGCTCGTCAGAGCAGCTCGCGGTCGGTCCCGCAGACGTCACCATCGTCCATTTGGAGGACTTCAGTCTCGAGCGCGTCCTGCGCGAGTTGCGCCAGCGTCACGGCGTGCGCTCGCTACTGTGCGAGGGCGGGCCGACGCTGTTCGGCGGTCTGCTGGACGAGCGGCTGGTCGACGAGCTCTTCCTCTCGATCTCACCCAAGCTCGCCGGCGGCGGCGACGCGCCGACGATCAGCGCT
This sequence comes from Solirubrobacteraceae bacterium, assembly GCA_035543355.1. Classification (GTDB taxonomy): domain Bacteria; phylum Actinomycetota; class Thermoleophilia; order Solirubrobacterales; family Solirubrobacteraceae; genus DASZZG01. Next base: position 2,881 of record DASZZG010000053.1, read on the forward strand.
GGGCACGAGCTGGCGAACCCTTGCGATCTCGAGCTGGTGACCGCGCACGAGGGCGCAGGGGCGCTCTACCTGCGCTATCGGCTGACGGGCTGACGCCGGCGGAATGTCAGCGCGCCGGCGGCTGCGCCGGCACCTGGCCGGGCTGTGGCGGCGGCGGCGCCGGGAACGCCACGAACGCCTGGCGCGCGAGCGTGTCGAGCGCCGATGCCATCACGCCGCCATCCGAGACCGTGAAGAGGCGGTCGCCGATCACGATCGAGCGGCTGATCGCCGGCACCGAGCCGTTGACGGCATCATGCGCGATCCGGCCGGCCTCGGCGATCCCCGAGCGATCCACGTGGTAGGCGATCGCGCCGACGAATCCCTGTCCGGTCGAAGGTGGGCCGACCACGCTGGGCGCGCCGGGCGCCGGCTGCGGCGGGCCCGGCTGCGGGCCGCGCGGCGGCGAGATCTGGACGGGCAGCACGGCGAGCTTCGTCGGCGGCCAGAACAGGAAGGCGTGGTGGTCGTAGTTGACGTCCGACGAGGAGCCGCTGCCCAGCGTCGTGCGCTGCAGCAGTTTCGGCGCGGTGGGGTCCGATACGTCGAAGAGCTCGACCTGTGCGCCCGCTGGCCTCCCACCGGACCCGACGTCCTGACCGATGCCCAGCAGCAGCCCGTCGCCCAGCGGGTGCAGGTAGGAGGAGTAGCCCTCCAGCTCGAGCTGGCCGGCAACGCTCGGCGCGGTCGGCGTACGCAAGTCGATCGTGTAAAGCGGGTCGATCTGCCGGAACGTGACGACGTAGCCGGTATCGGCGACGAAGCGAACCGAGTAGATCTGCTGACCCGCGCCGAGGCCGGAGACCTGGCCGACCGGCACCAGTACGCCGGCGCTCTCCTTCAGCACCGTCACATAGCTCTGGCTGAGCGATTGCGGCTGCCCTCCGCCCCACCAGATCGGCCTGCTGGTCGTTGCCGCTCGCAGGTAGCCGTTGTGCTCGGACAGTGAGAACTGGTTGAGCAGGTAGCCCGGGACCTGGCCGCTGGCGGCGAATGTCGTGCGCTGAGGATCGGTTACGGCAAAGCGGTGGATCATCGTCGTCTGCGACGGGGGGATCAGGTCGGGCGCCGTCTGCGGGTCGACCCAGTTGTGGGTAGCCACGTAGAGGCTGTCCTGAGAGCCGTACACGACCTGGGCATCGGCCATCAACGCGTGGGAGTCGCTCGTCCACAGACCGCGGTCGAGATCGACGGTGACGATCGTCAGCATCCCCAGACCGGAGAACTGGGCAGGCCGGCGGATCGCGCGGCAGGCCACCAGCGGTCGCACGGAGTCGCGGCCCGTGACCCTGCTGCGCAACCGCTGCGTCGGTACCCACCCGGTCGGCTTGGTGCGCAGACTGGCGACGGCGATCGCGCGCGGCTCCGAGGAGATCACGACCCGGGCCGTCCCGCCGTTCTGACGCGCGTCGACGAAGTCGCCGTCGAGTGTCATCGTCCGCGCGACCTTCATCGCCGCCGGATCGCTCACGTCGATCTCGGTCACGACCGTCTGGGCCACCGAAGGCAGCCTCCTGGGCGCCAACGCGATCGCGGGCTGCCCCGGGCCAACGACGCCGACGCCGACCGGGCCGCCCTTGCCGATCCCGGACGACGCTTCGCCGGAGATCACGATCACCCGGTTGCCGCGCAACAGCAGCTGAGCGCCGCTGGCGTTGTTGCCGAGCGCAAGCGTCCCCACGATCCGCGGCGTGCCGGCGGCGGCTACGGCGTACAGCGTCCCCTGAGAAAGGGCAAAGATCGTCGAGCCGTCGGTCTTGACGATGTCGGGCTCCTCGACGCCCTCTTCCTGATTGTTGGTGGTCGAGAATGTGGGAGTGCCGTTCACGCCGCTGCGATCGGTCGGGGCGGTGGAGCCCAGCGGGGTCGCCGTACCCGCATTCTTCGGCGCACCCGTCGGCCGCGAGTCGGGCAGCGGCTGCACCGGGGCCACGCCGACGCCGTGGGTGACGGCGAAGTGCCGGCGCGCGTAGCCCACCAGGCCCGTGCACGACGTGAACGCGCGCGGACGCAGTTTGGCTGCCGGCGAGCGGTGTGGCGCGCGCGCCGCCGCGGGCGCGGGAATGGCGGCGAGCGCCAGCAGACCTGTCACAAGGCGTGCACGCATCCACATACCGCGTCAAGCGTACTCCCAATCCGGTATGCCGAGAGTAGGGTTCCGCGCATGCAGATCGAGGGTTGCGCAGCATTCGTGGCGGGTGGCGCATCGGGGCTTGGCGAGGCGTCCGTGCGCCAGCTTCACGGCGCTGGCGCCGACGTCGTGATCGCCGATGTCAACGACGGCAAGGGTGCGGCGCTGGTCGCGGAACTGGGCGAACGCGCTCGCTTCGTGCACGCGGACGTGACCAAACCCGACGAGGTCGAGGCCGCGGTGTCGGCAGCGGCGGAGCTACCCGGCGGATTGCGCGTCTCTGTTTCCTGCGCGGGCGTCGGCTGGGCCGAAAAGACCGCCGGAAAACGCGGGCCCCATCAGCTCCAGCCATTCGAGACCGTGATCGCGATCAATCTGATCGGCACCTTCAACGTGCTGCGCTTCGCCGCGGCGTCGATGCTCGCCACCGAGCCCTTCGACTCGGGCGAGCGCGGCGTATGCATCCAGACCGCGTCGGCGGCGGCATACGACGGTCAGATCGGGCAACTCGCCTACGCGGCTTCCAAAGGCGGGGTCGTCTCGATGACGCTGCCCGCGGCGCGCGATCTCTCGAGCGCCGGCATTCGCGTGCTGACGATCGCGCCCGGCCTGTTCGACACGCCGCTGCTCGCGGCGCTGCCGGAGCCGGCACGGGAGGCGCTCGGCGCGACGGTGCCATTCCCGAAACGGCTCGGGCGCCCGCCGGAGTTCGCCCACCTGGTGTCGGCGATCGTCGAGAACGAGATGCTCAACGGCGAGGTCATCAGACTCGACGGCGCGCTCCGAATGGCGCCAAAGTGACTAGTACACGCTCCCGTAAATACGGCCCGTTTGGACGGTGCCTGGACGCGCCCGACAGCGTCCACGGGGATCGCCGATGCTTCGGCATCGACTCACCCCATGTCCACTGTCAGCCACGCCCAGTCACTCGTCCATTCCGAACCGGATTTACGGACGCGTGTACTCGCTCGCTCCGCCGTTCGGTCAGATAGAGGTGGAGGAAGGGCTTTCTCCGGCCGACCGGGCGTCGCTCGCGGCGGAGCGCGGGCCGGTAAACATGGCGGTCGCCGGGGCGCTCATCTTCGAGGGCGACGGGCTCGATCACGCGGTCGTGCGTCAGCGTCTGCAGGAGCGGCTGCATCTGATCCCGCGCTATCGCCAGCGACTCGAGCAGCCCGCGCTCGGGTTGGCCAACCCGGTATGGGTCGACGACTCCAGCTTCGACGTGGACTGGCACGTCCGGCGGGCGCAGCTCGCGTCGCCCGCGGGCGACGCCGAGCTGGCCGCCTTCATCGGCCATGAGATGTCGCGCAGGCTCGATCGCGCACGACCGCTTTGGGAGTTGCACGTGATCGAGCGGATGGCCGGTGGGCGCGTGGCGCTCGTTCCGAAGATGCACCACGCGCTGGTCGATGGCGTCGGCGCGATCGACGTCGGCACGGTGCTGCTCGACCCGACGCCCGAGCCGCTGGAGATTCCGCCACCGCCCGAGCCGTGGCAGCCCGAGCCCTACGACCGCGCCCGCCACCTCGCGCGGCTGGCCGCGACGCCTGTGCTGCGCGGCCAGAAGCTGCTGCTCGACAGCGCGGCGCGCGCGCTCGACACCAGCCCACGCCAGGCCGCCGAGGATCTGCGCCGCTCGACCGACCTGCTGGCCGAGCTCGCTCGGTCGCGACCGCAGGCGCCGATGACGCCGCTGAACTCCGGACTGGGTCCCAACCGCCGATGGACGCAGGCACGCGCCGGGCTGGAGCAGATCAAGCGCGCGGCACGCAGCGGCGACGGCAAGGTCAACGACGTACTGCTGGCGATCGTGGCGGGCATGCTGCGGCGCTATCTCGACGCCGCCGGTGTGCAGCCGGAGCGCGACCCGGTCGCATTGGTGCCGGTGTCGGTGCGTGCCGACGACGAGACCGAGCAACTCGGCAATCGCATCTCCACCGTATTCGTCGACCTGCCGATCGGCGAGGACGACCCCGTGCAGCGCGTCCGCGTGATTGCCGAGGCGATGCGCGAGCTGAAGCAATCGAGCGCCGTGCGGGCGGGCGCTCTGATGGTCGGTGCGACCGGCTGGGCGCCGCCGTTGGTCTCGTCCGTCTTGGTTCGCGCCGTCGGCGGCATCCGCGCCTTCAACCTAGTCGTCTCCAACGTGCCCGGCCCGCAGCAGACCTTCTACCTACAGGGCGCGAGGCTGCTCGAAGCCTTCCCGGTGGTGCCGCTCAACCCCGCCAACCAGGGCCTGACGGTCGGCATCCTCTCCTACGACGGAGGCGTCCACTTCGGCTTGCTCGCGGACGGCGACCTCGACCCGGGGTTGGAGGTCGCGGCGGCGGCGCTGGACCAGGAATTGTTGCTCTATGGCGGTGGTTGATCAGGTGACCGCTTCGCTCAGGGCCCTCACAGCTCCGCTCGCGGGGTACGGGATGAGCGCTTCGCTCCGCTGTTCGGGCAGCTACAAGCGCTCGACGATCATCGCCTGACCCATTCCGCCGGCGACGCACATCGTCTCCAGCCCGAAGGTCTTGTCGAGCGTCTCGAGGTCGTTGAGCAAGGTCGTCATGATGCGCGCGCCGGTCATCCCGAAGGGATGTCCGAGGGCGATCGCCCCGCCGAAGGGATTGAGCCTCTCGGCGTCGATCCCCCACTCCTCCTTGCACGGGACCACCTGGGCGGCGAAGGCCTCGTTGAGCTCGATGATGTCGATGTCGTCGATCTTCATGCCGGCCTGCTCGAGCACCTTGGCAACGGCCGGGATCGGGCCCAGGCCCATGATCTCGGGGCGGATCGCCGCGACCGACGAGGCGACGATCCGAGCACGCGGCTCGAGTCCGAGGTCCGAGGCCCGCTCGGCGCTCATCACGAGGACGGCGGCGGCGCCGTCGTTCAGCGGACAGGCGTTGCCCGCGGTGACGGTGCCGTCGGGCTTGAACGCGGGCTTGAGCGCGGCCAGCTTCTCGATCGTCGTTCCCGGCCGGGGTCCATCGTCCTTGGTCACCGTCTGGGCCTCGACCGAGACCTCGTTGCCCTCCTTGTCCGTCTCGGTAGCCGCGGGCGCCTCGACCGGCACGATCTCCTTGTCGAAGTGGCCGTCCGCCTGCGCCTCGACCGCGCGGTTCTGCGAGATCACCGCCCATTCGTCCTGCTGCTCGCGCGTCACGTTGCAGCGCTCGGCGACGTTCTCGGCGGTCAGCCCCATCGGGATGTAGACGTTGTAGATCGAGTTCTCGGAGCCGTCGAGCTTGGGATGGAAGGTGAAGCTCGCGCCTCCACCCGAGCGCGAGACCGCCTCGACGCCCGCCGCGATGTAGGTGTCGCCCTCGCCCGCCTGAATCGCGTGGAAGGCCATCCGCAGCGTCTGCAGGGAGGACGCGCAGAAGCGGTTGAGCGTGCAGGCCGGGACGTGATGGTCGATGCCGGCGAGCAGCGACGCGTTGCGCCCGACGTTGTAGCCCTGCTCGCCCTCGCCGAAGGCGGCGCCCATCATCACGTCGTCGATCGACGCCGACTCGACCTCCGGATTGCGCTCGAGGATCGCCTTCAGCGGGACGGCGGCGAGGTCGTCGGCGCGAACGTGGCGCAGCGAACCCCTCGCGGCACGCCCGATCGGGGTGCGGATGGCATCGACGATGACGGCTTCGGGCATTCTGACGGCCTCCTGTCGGGCGCTGGCGCCGCCGTGCGAGCCGGCGGCGGATGGGGGGGCGCATCCTACGTGGCCGTCGCTCGCGCCGGCCGCCCGGGCTCGAGCCGCCGCCCGAGCGCAAGCCCCACGGAGGTGAAAGTCTCACCGCGCACGCGCAACACGATGTGCGGGTGAAAGCGCCCGCTGCGCGTGTGCAGCCGGCCGAAGCGGCGTACGGCGAGATTGTCGAATGACGCCTCGGACATCGTGGTATCGAGCGGCTGGAGCAGCTCCAGGCCGCTGGCCTCGATGACGTCGCGCTCGAGCGCCGTCTCGGTGAAGACCTCTCGCCGGGACAGCCGCCCGCCGGACGCCGCCCGCGCGGCCGCCTGTAGCGCGCGGCGCGGCGGCCGCGCGGCGCGCAGCTGTAGCTCCGAGACGACGTAGGCGATACCGCCCGGCCGCAGCACGCGGCCGATCTCGGCGGCCGCCCGCCTGATATCGCCCGGAGCGCCGAAGTGCTCGATCGATGAGAGCGAGAAGACGCAGTCAAAGCTGGCGTCACCAAAGTCGAGCGAGCGGGCGTCCATGTTGCGCACCTCGAGCCGCTCCGTCGAGAGATCGGGATACGGAGACAGCGACGCGGCATCGTCGAGCATCGCCGCCGGCGCCTCGGACCCCGCGAACTCGCCGCGGCCGTAGATGTCGACCGCGACCAGCCGGCCGATGCGCGGCGCGAGCCAGAAGAGGATCGCCTCGCGGCCCGCGCCGACGGACAGCATGCGCGCGCGGCCGTCGAGCAGTCCGCGCTCCTCGAGCAGCAGCGCGAGCATCGTGAACTCCCAGGTCTTGCGATCGAACGCCCAATCGAGGTCGAGGTCGGGTCGCAGCTCCGCCGCGCGCGCGCGAAATGCGGGATCGGCGAAGTCGGCGACATCGCAGAGCTTGCTGTAGCGCCGGCGCAGCGCCGGCGCAGCCGTGCGCGCCGTGCCCAGAGTGTCTCTCAGAGCCCGAGCCCGCGCACGCCGAGCTCGTCGAAGCCGACGTGGTG
>DASZZG010000054.1:0-2629 GCA_035543355.1 Solirubrobacteraceae bacterium
GGTCGGCGGCGTTCGCGCCCCCGGGCACACGACCTATGAGGACCTGCGCAGCTCGATCATGGACACCCTGATGACGCTCGCGCCCGAGACCGTGATCTATCCCGGCCACACCGACTCGACGACCGTCGGCGAGGAGTGGGAGCACAACGCGTTCATTCGCGTGTGGCGTGGCCTCGACGCCGAGGGCGACGAGGCCTGCACGGCGCTCGGCGATCCGGCCACGCTCGTGCTGCTCGGCGACGACTACGACGGTGGCCACAAGGCCTGGGTGCGCTGGCCCGACGGGAGCGACGACATCGTTCCGGGGTCCCAGGTTCAGCGGACGTAGCGGTCGCGGCGGGCGGCCGCGCCAAGTGCGTGGACCGCGTCGCCCGTACCCTTCAAGCATGGCGGAGGATCGGATTCCCACATCGCGCGTCCGCCGAACCGCAAAGCTCGGCGGGCTCGCCGCCGGACAGGCCATCAAGCAGGCCGGGACGCGGACCGTCAACCTGATGCGCGACGAGGAGGCGAAGAACTACGCGCTCGATCGCCGCCATGTGGAGGCGGCGGAGCAGATCGTCGCGGCGCTGGGAACGATGAAGGGCGCCGCGATGAAGCTCGGACAGGTGATGTCGTTTCTCGACGTCGGGCTGGTGCCCGAGGACCAGCGCGAGGAGTTCCAGCGCAAGCTTGGCGAGCTGCGCGACTCCGCGCCGAAGGTCCGTTTCGCCGACATGCGCAAGGTCATCGAGGAGGGCCTCGAGGAGGACATCGAGGACGTGTTTTCCTCATTCGACGAAGATCCGATCGCCGCCGCCTCGATCGGCCAGGTCTACCGCGCGCGACTGCTCGACGGTCGCGAGGTGGCCGTCAAGGTGCAGTACCCGGGCGTCGCCGCCGCCGTGCGCGCCGACATGCAGAACCTCGGATTGATCCTCAAGCTGATGCGGCGCGTCGCGCCCGGGCTCGACGCGAAGGCGATCGGCGAGGAGATCCGCTCGCGCATCGGCGACGAGCTCGACTACGAGCTGGAGGCCTCCAACCAGCGCTCGCTCGCGCGGATCTTCCGCGGGCACCCGTTCATCGTCGTTCCCGACGTCGTCGCTCACCTGTCACGCGAGCACGTGCTCGTCTCCGAGTACGTGCCGGGGCGCGGCTTCGAGGAGCTCAAGCAGCTCTCGCAGGACGAGCGCGACCGCATCGGCGAGATCGTCTTTCGCTTCTTCTTCGGCTGTCTGTATCGCCACCATCAGTTCTCGGGGGACCCCCACCCGGGCAACTTCCTGCTGCTCGACGACGGCCGGATGGCCTTCCTCGACTTCGGCCTGTTCAAGCGGATGCCGGCGGAAGCGGTCGAGATCGAATTGCGCGCGCAGCGCGCCGGCATCGAAGGGGACGCCGAGGCGATGTATGCGCTCTTCACGGAGACCGGCTTCCTCGCGAACCCCGAGCGTTTCGAGCCCGAGCGCGTACTCGCGCAATTCCGCGACGCAACGCGCTGGTACACGGAGGATCGCGTGTTCGCGCTGCGCCCGGAGATCGCGACGAAGGTCGCGATCGAGATGGCCGATCCGCGCTCGACCTACTTCGACCAGATGCGCCACGAGACGCTGCCGCCCGACCACCTGTTCGCGCGTCGCGTCGAGCTGCTCACGCTGGCGGTGCTGTCGCAGCTGCGAGCCGCCGTCAACTGGCATCGGATCGCACGCGAATGGGTCTATGACGACGAGCCGGCGTCCGAGCTGGGGGAGGCCGAAGCAGCCTTCTACGCCCGCGCCGCTGTGTGACGGCCCGTTAGAGCTGCTGGACCTGGAACAGGCTCGTCGTCCCCGGCCGTCCACTCGGCAGCCCCGCCGTGATCCCGATCCGCTGACCGCGCCTGACCCAGCCCTCTTCGAGTGCGCGCCGCGCGCAATCGGCGATCAGCTCCTCGGTCACCTTGTGCTTGCGGATGTGCGCCGCCTGCACGCCCCAGATCAGGCCGCAGCGGCGGATCGTCTCCTTTCCCGGCGAGAGTGCGTAGATCGAGACGTCGGGACGGTGGGCGGAGACCAGCCGCGCGGAGCGCCCCGACAGCGTTGGGATCACCAATGCGTCCAGCTTGAGCTGACGCACGGCGGCGCAGGCGGTGTAGGCGATCGTGTAGGCGGGGTCGCGCTCGTCGCGCGCCACGCGGCTTTCGTTGAAGCGTTCGTACGGCAGCGACGGCTCGGTCCGCTGGGCGATCGCCGCCATCATCTCGACCGCCTCGACCGGATAGTGGCCGACGGCGGTCTCCTGCGACAGCATCACGGCGTCGGTGCCGTCGAGGATCGCGTTGGCGACGTCCGCCACCTCGGCGCGCGTCGGCCGCGGCGACGAGACCATCGAGTCGAGCATCTGCGTAGCGGTGATCGACGGCCGCGCCAGCCGCCCCGCGAGCGCCAGCACGCGCTTCTGCACGAGCGGGACGTCCTCGACCGGCAGCTCGATGCCGAGATCCCCGCGCGCCACCATCACGCAGTCAGCCGCGTGGATCACCTCCTCGGCGCGCTCGACCGCCTGCGGCTTCTCGATCTTGGCGATGATCGGGAGCCGCGTGTGCTCGCGCAGCCCGTCGATGTCGGACCCTCGGCGCACGAACGACAGCGCCACGATGTCGACGCCG
>DASZZG010000055.1:0-1990 GCA_035543355.1 Solirubrobacteraceae bacterium
CCCCGCTCGACGCCCTTGACCATGTCGTAGACGGTCAGCGCGGCGACCGCGGCGGCGGTCATCGCCTCCATCTCGACGCCGGTGCGCGCCGTCGTGCGCGCCTCGGCGGTCAACGTGATCAGCCCGGCGTCGGCGTTGAGCTCGCAGTCGACGCCGACGAACGAAAGCGCCAGCGGGTGGCACAGCGGGATCAGCTCGGCGGTGCGCTTGGCCGCCTGGATGCCGGCGATTCGCGCCGTCGCGAAGACATCGCCCTTGGCGACGTTGCCGTCGGCGATCAGCGCCGCCGTCTCCGCCGAGACCCGGACGCGCGCACGCGCAACCGCGCGGCGATCGCTCTCGGGCTTTGCGCCGACGTCGACCATGCGCGCCTCGCCGCGCTCGTCGACGTGGCTCAGCTCGCTCACGTGCGCGGGCTCACGAGCGCACCCCGGACGCGTGCGTGCGCTGCGCGGCGGCGATCAGGTCGAGCACGGCATGCTCGTCGCCTGCGCGCAGCAGCTCGATCAGATCGGGCTCGCCGTTGACGATCGACTCGAAGAAGGCCTTGCGGTCCTGGTAGGTGGGCAGCGTCGCCTTGGCCCAGCCGCGCACGTCGTTGAGCATCACGGCGAGGCGCGCGTAGTGCTCGCCGAACTGCTCGGCGATCTCGCGCTTCATCCGCTTGGCGAGCGCGGGCGACGCTCCGGCGGTCGAGATCGCCACCGCCAGTGGGCCGCTGCGAACGATCGCGGGCAGGATGAAGTTGCACAGCGGCGGCACGTCGACGACGTTCACGAGCATCGCGCGCGCGTCGGCGTCCTCGAACACGCCGATGTTGACCTCGCTGTCGTTGGTGGCGGCGATCGCGAGGAACGCGCCCTCCAGGTCTTCGGCGTTGTAACGGCGCTGCTCCCAGCGGATCGAGCCCTCCGCCGCGTACTCGCGCAGCGCCGGCTCGGCCTCGGGAGCGATCAGCGTCACGTCGCCACCACAGGCGAGCAGGCCCTCGACCTTCTCGAGTCCGATGTCGCCACCTCCGATCACGATGCAGCGCCGCCCCGCCAATTTGAGGCAGGCGATGTAGAGCGGCGTCTCGAGCATGTTGCGCACGCACGATTGGTCGCACGTGCCGAGGCGTAGTTGGCAGACGCATTCCTTGCCGGCGTAGGCCTGTGCGGGCATGGACAAAGCGTAGATGACCCGACCGCGCCGGCTACTGGCGGCGTAGCGCGTCGCGTGCCAGCCGCCGCGCCACGCGCAGCGCGGGGATGGCGTCCTCGCGCAGCACGCGCGGCCGGTCGGACTCGCGTCCGTAGAGGTAGCGCACCGTCGCGCGTGCGGCGCGGGCAAGCGTCTCGTCATAGGGATACCAGCGTCGATCGCGCAACCGCGACGGTTCCCAGACGCGCAGCTTGGCGCTGACGTGGGCGCGGAAGGCAAGCGAGACCTGGCGCGGGCTCGGCGCCGCGGGGTGGTCGTTGATCCCCACCTTGGCGGCGCGCAGCGCGGCGGCGAGCCGCTCGCCGGTGGCTCGGTCCAAGGTCCAGACCGAGGCTCCGAGGGCGCCCGGGGGGTCGTTCGCGAGCTCGACCGCCTGATCCAGCGAGTCGACCGCGACGACAGACAGCACGGGCCCGGGAACGTCTTCGCGGATCACGCCCATCTCCCGATCGACGCCGGTCAGCACCGCGGGCGCGTAGAAGGCGCCGGCGAGCCCGTCGAGGTCGACCGCGCCGCCACATCGCAGTTGCGCCCCCGCGTCGCATGCCGTGCCGACCAGCTCGATCACGCGATCCCGCGCGGCGGGCTCGAGCAGTGGGCCGATGTCGGTCGTCCACTCCAGCGGGGACCCCAGGCGCAGGCGCCGCGCTCCGGCCACCAGCTCGGACTCGAAGCGCTCGGCCACGTCTCGCAGGACGTACACGCGCGACATCCCGGCGCCCGACTGGCCGGCGTTCGCGAAGGCGCCCCAGAGGGCGCCGTCCACCGCGTGCGCGAGGTCGGCATC
>DASZZG010000056.1:0-1555 GCA_035543355.1 Solirubrobacteraceae bacterium
AGCAGGACCTCGCCGGGGCGACGTTCGAAGCGCCCGAGGTCGAGCTTCTCGCCGGCGAGGCGCACCGACGCCGGCTCCAGGGCAGCCACGCGATCGGCGGGGACGAACAGGTCACGCCCGCCGATGCGCGCCTTCACACCGATGACCGGCGGGTAGCCACCGTCGGCCAGCCGCACGATCAAGTCCTCGACGCGGCCGAGCCTCTCCCCCGCCGGATCGACCAGCGGGCTGCGAACCACCGCAGAGAGATGGAGGATCTGCTCGGCCACCGATCGCCGCTAAGAGTACTCGGCGCCTCCGCCGTCAAGCGCCGCGTTGACCAGCTCGTCGGCGCGCGCGTTCTGCTCGCGCGGCACGGTGCGCACGGACCAGCGCTCGAGGCGGGCGAGCTCGGCGAGCACGTCGGCGTGCAGCGGCCGCAGCGCAGGATGCTTGACGCGGTAGTCGCCGCTCAGCTGGCGAGCCACCAGCTCGGAGTCGTTTACGAGCTCGACCTCGGTCGCCCCTAGCTCGATCGCGCGCTGTACGCCGCGCAACGCTGCACGATATTCGGCGACGTTGTTGGTGGCGACGCCGATCGGCTCGGCGAACTCGTCGAGCAGGTCGCCGTCGGGCCGCGCGACGACGACGCCGACGGCAGCCGGACCGGGATTCCCTCGGGCGCCACCGTCGACGTGTACGACGACCCTCACTCCGGAGCGGGGTCCTGCGGAAACTCGCCCGGGACCCGTGCGCGCCGGCGATCGCGGCGCGTTCGCTGCTCCGGGTCAGTGTCCGCACGCTCGGCGCGACGCTCGCGCCTGCGCCGGTCGACGATCACGGTCACCTGGGAGTCGTCGGAGTAGTAGGCGACGAGGCGGTCGTACAGCTCGCCCTCCATCTCCTCGGGGACTACGCAGTAGATCATGCGACCGCGAACTGGAGCACGCCGCGCTCGTCGGCGGCTGCGTTGGAGTGTTGATCCTCGGGCTCGAGCTCAGCCAGCTCGTAGCCCTGGGCGGAGACCCGCACGGTCCCGGACTCGTCGGCGAGGTCGACTTCGTAGCGGTACCAGCACAGCTCCCAGGCCACCGTAACGCCGACGAAGCTCGGACGGTCGGCAAGCACGCGCACGGAGACGGCGGGCATGCCCAGCGAACGCGCCACGCCGGCGATCGTGCGCGGATGCTCGGAGGTGTTGAACAACTCGAGCGCGCGCGTCAGCTTGAGCTCCGAGCTCGTCGGCACCGCATGTACGTGGCGAGGCTCCTGCGGTGGCGGTGCCAGACCCCGCTGCTCGGCGCCGTTCGCCGGAGCCGACTCGACGTAGGGCTCAGACGCCCGCCGGCGCGATTCGCGTCGCGGGCGCAGCCTGCTGATCAGCGTGCGCCCGCGCTCGTATCGTCCGTGTGTCGCGACTTGTCCGGCACCGTCGCGGATCCAGCCTTCGTTCTCGGCCCGCACCTGGCAAAGATCGCAAACCTCGCGTCGCTCGCCGGCTTGGAGGTAGCGCTGGGAGTGCTCTCCGCTGAGCAACGTTCGCCCGCACACTGCGCAGCTGACGTTGCCTTCGGGG
>DASZZG010000057.1:0-4296 GCA_035543355.1 Solirubrobacteraceae bacterium
CATATAGTTGGCGGTGTGTCGGCGCGCCCGATCGAGCTGATCCTCGCTCGCAACCTGATGTCGAGCATCTCGACGCCCGCGTTCCTCGTCGACGGGTCGGGCACGCTCGTCTTCTTCAACGAGGCGGCGGGCGCGATGCTCGGCCGCCGCTTCGAGGAATCCGGCGCGATGACGCCCGAGCAGTGGGGGAAGGAGTTCGGCCCGTTTGATCGCGACGGCGAGCCGGTGCCGCTGGAAGAGCTTCCGCTGACAATCGCGCTGCGCGAGAACAAGCCCGCGCACGCGCGCTTTACGATCCACTCGCTCGACGGCACCGAGCATCGCATCGAGGTGAGCGCCCTGCCGCTGATCGGCACCGGCGGCTTTCGCGGGGCGATGGCGATCTTCTGGCCGTCCGACGATGACGCGGGAAAGAGGGAGGCAGCATGAGGCTCAAGATCTGGGGCGCGCGCGGCTCGGTGCCGGCACCGGGGCCGGAGACGATCGGCTACGGCGGCAACACCTCATGCGTGCAGGTGACACTCGACGACGGCACGCAGATCGTGCTCGACGCGGGCACGGGGATTCGCGGCCTCGGAGTGGCGCTGAAGGCCGAGGCGCCGCTGATCCACATCCTGCTCACGCATCTGCACCTCGATCACATCCAGGGCCTCGTGTTCTTCGCGCCGGCGTTTCGTCCGACCTCGAAGATCATGGTCTGGGGCCCGTCTTCGCCCGAGGGCTCGCTCGAGGACCGGATCGCGCGCTACATCTCGGCGCCGCTGTCGGCGATCGAGGTGCGTGAATTGCCCTGCGACGTCTCCTTCCTCGACGCGCCCGACACCGAGTGGAGCATCGGCGGCGCGCAGATACGCGCCGGCTCAGTGGCGCACCGCGGTCCGACGCTCGGCTATCGCATCACCGAGGGGGACACCTCACTGACGTATATCTCCGACCACGAGCCGAGCCTCGGGACGCCGCTCGACTCGATCGAGCCGGACTGGATCTCTGGCTATGAGCTGGCGCACGACGCCTCGCTGCTGATCCACGACTGCCAGTACACCGACGACGAGTACCCGCTGCACGAAGGCTGGGGCCACTCGAGCGTGTCGGACTCGCTGTTGTTCGCACAGCGGGTCGCGGCGCATCGCGTGCTGCTTTTCCACCACGACCCGATGCACACCGACGCGATGCTCGACGCGATCGGCGAGGCCGCGCTGGAGCGCTGGCGAGCGCTCGGCGGCGATCCGGACCAGATCGAGATGGCGATCGAGGGTGAAGAGTTCGATCTGCAGGGGGCGGACACTGACTCGAGCGTCGCGCCCGCAGCCGCCGGACGCTAGGCTCGCGCGATGACCCAACTGCCCGCCGTCTGCATCATCGGCGCCGGATCGTCCGGCATCGCCGGGGCAAAGGTCCTTGCCGAGCGGGGCATCGCCTTCGACTGCTTCGAGAAGTCGGATGAGGTCGGCGGCAACTGGGCGTTCGGCAATCGCAACGGGATGTCGGCGGCGTATCGCTCGCTGCACATCAACACCTCGCGCGAGCGGATGGAGTACTCGGACTACCCGATGCCGAAGGACTGGCCGGACTACTGCCACCACTCGCATATCCGCAAGTACTTCAACGACTATGTCGACCACTTCGGCTTTCGCGACAGGATCACCTTCGAGACGGCGGTCGAGCACGCCGCGCGGCGCGACGACGGCGTCTGGGAGATCACGCTGGACAACGGCGAGACGCGGCGCTACGACGCTCTGGCAGTCGCCAACGGGCATCACTGGGATCCGCGCTGGCCCGAGCCGGCATTCCCCGGCTCGTTCGACGGCAAGCAGATGCACGCGCACTCCTATGTCGATCAGAAGGAGTTCGAGGGCTGCAACGTCGTCGTGCTCGGGATGGGCAACTCGGCGATGGACATCGCCGTCGAGGTCTCGCTGGTCGCGAACAAGACCTTCCTCGCCGCTCGCCGCGGGGCGCACATCATTCCCAACTACTTCATGGGCAAGCCCTTCGATCAGTTCCCGGTCTCAAAGCACATGCCCGTGTGGCTGAGGTTGCGGATCTTCGAGTTCTTCGTCCGTCTGATTCACGGCAAGCCCGAGGACTACGGGCTGCCCAAGCCCGATCACCGGCTCGGCGAGGCTCACCCGACCGTCTCCAACTACATCCTCGCGCGCGTCGTCCACGGCGAGATCACGCCGAAGCCGAGCATCGCCGAGCTCGCGGGCGACAGCGTCAAGTTCGCCGACGGGTCGGTCGAGAAAGCCGACATCGTCGTCTACTGCACGGGCTACAAGGTCAGCTTCCCGTTCTTCGACGAGGACTTCATCTCGGCGCCCGACAACGACCTGCCGCTCTACCGCCGCGTTTTCCACCCCGAGATCGACAACGTCTTCTTCCTCGCGCTGCTGCAGCCGCTGGGAGCCACGATGCCGCTCGCCGAAGCGCAGGCCAAGTGGGTCGCGCAGTACCTGCGCGGCGAGTACGCGCTGCCCTCGCGGGCGGAGATGCTCGCCGACATCGAGGACGAGCGCAAGCGGATGTTCAAGCGCTATGTGAAGTCCAAGCGCCACACGATGCAGATCGATTTCGACGACTACATGTGGGAGCTGCCGAAGGAGTTGCGCCGCGGCGCCGACCGCGCCCGCGAGCGCGGCTTCTCGCTGCCCATTCCGGCCCGCGCGCACGCCGGCGAGCCGGAGGCCGCCGCAGCGTAGGGCCGCCGCGGTCCTTCGAGGCGGTGGGGTTGGTGGGGTGATCGACGTATCGACGATCGGCCGGGGGCCGGTCGTCGTGTTCGTCCATGGCAGCATCGTCGGCGCCGAGTCAACCTGGCGCCACCAGCGGCCGCTCGCCGAGCGCTGGACGCTGTGCCTGGCCAACCGGCCGGGGTTCGGGGCAAGTCCGGCGCTCGCGCGGGGCGATTTCGAGCTGGAGGCGCCGCTGATCGCCGAGCAGCTCGGCGAGGGCGCCCATCTCGTAGGGCACTCCTACGGCGCGGTCGTCGCCCTCTACGCGGCCCTGCTGCGCCCCGACGCGGTGCGCTCGCTCACCGTCTCGGAGCCCGGGGCGTTGCGGCTGGCGGCGGGCGATCCGGCCGTCGACGCAGCGATCGCACACGGGCTCGAGCTGTACCGGCGGCGCGACGAGGTCACGCCGCGCGAGTTCCTCGAGCTGTTCAGGATGGGCGTCGGCTCGACGCATCAGACGCCGAGCGAGCTGCCCGAGCAGCTGCGCCGCGGGGTGGAGCTCCTGATGAGCGAGCGCCCGCCGTGGGAGGCGGAGATCGCGGTCGACGAACTGGCGCGGGCGCCGTTTGCGAAGCTCGTGATCTCGGGCGGGCACTCCGACGTCTTCGAAGCTGTCTGCGACGCCCTGGCCAGCGGCGTCGGCGCCCAACGGGCGATCATCCCCGGGCGGGGGCACACGATCCCCGCCTGTGGCGCCGCGTACAACGAGCGTCTGGCGGCGTTCCTCGAGGAATCTGAACGGCGCCTGACCGAAAGCGAGTCCACGTGAGCATCGAGTACGACAACGACGGCCCGATAGCGGTGATCACGATCAACCGACCCGACGTCGCCAATGCGATCGACGCACCGACCGCAAGCGTGCTGGCCGACGCCTTCCGGCGCTTCGACGCGGACACGTCGTCGGCGGTCGCGGTTCTCACCGGCGCTGGCGGGACGTTCTGCGCCGGAGCCGACCTCAAGGCGATGCGGGCAGGCGACCCGGAGCGCGTCACGCGCTTGGAGCCCGACGGCGACGGACCCGTGGGACCGACGCGGATGCTGCTCTCCAAGCCGGTGATCGCGGCGGTCGAAGGCCACGCGGTTGCGGGCGGACTCGAGCTGGCCGCCTGGTGCGACCTGCGAGTCGCCGCGGAGGACGCCGTGTTCGGCGTGTACTGCCGCCGTTGGGGCATCCCTTTGATGGACGGCGGCACGATCCGTCTCGCTCGACTGCTCGGGCACAGCCATGCCCTCGACCTGATCCTGACCGGGCGCGGTGTGCACGGCGAGGAGGCGCTGCGGATGGGGCTCGCCAACCGCCTCGTGCCGGCGGGAGAGGCGCTGCCGGCGGCCCGCGCCCTCGCCCACGAGATCGCCGGCCGTCCCCAGGCCGCGCTGCGCAGCGATCGCCGCTCCTCATACGACCAGTGGTCGCTCGATCTCGACGCCGCGCTTGCGGCCGAATACCGGCACGGGATGGCGACGCTCCAGACCGGCGAGATGCTCGCCGGTCTCGACGACTATGCGTCGGGCGGTTGGCGCGCGGGCTGACCAGTCGCTACTGCGGCCCAACGTAGACAAGGAC
>DASZZG010000058.1:0-5237 GCA_035543355.1 Solirubrobacteraceae bacterium
TGCCGAATTCACGCGCCGCGTCCGCGAGGAGATCGCCGAACGGCGCTAGTGGGCCGCCACTAGAACGCCGTGAAAGCCGCTGCTATGCTCGTCGCGTTGATGATCACTAGCAGAGTTCTGCGGCTCCCCGCTTGAAGCACGTGCCCACGGTCTAAGTGCCGGTACCGAAGCGGTTTGACCGGCGCCCGCCCGAGCGGGACACGACTCGCATCAACGAGCGTATTCGCGTGCCCGAGGTGCGCCTGATCGGTGACGACGGGTCGCAGGTGGGCGTGCTCTCACGCGACGACGCCTTGAAGTACGCGCAGGAGCGCGACCTCGATCTGGTCGAGGTGGCTCCCGAGGCGAAGCCACCGGTCTGCCGCGTGCTCGACTACTCGAAGTACAAGTACGAGCAGGAGCAGAAGGCCAAGGCGGCGCGCAAGCATCAGCAGAACATCACCGTGCGCGAGATCAAGTTTCGCCCGAAGATCGCCTCGCACGATTACGACACGAAGAAGCACCACGTCGAGCGCTTCCTCAAGCACAAGGACAAGGTCAAGGTCACGATCATGTTCCGCGGCCGCGAGGTGACGCATCCCGAGCGCGGCGAGGCGATCCTCACGCGGCTCGCCGAGGAGCTCGAGGGGCTCGCGGTCGTCGAGCAGCGCCCGACGCAGGACGGGCGCAACATGACGATGATGCTCGCGCCGGTCTCCAAGGCCGCCGCCTAGCCGCATTCGAGCCGCTGTTCGCGCCCCAGCGGCGCCCGCGCGATCCCGGGCGTTGCAGAGGGGGTCTGCTTTACTTGGCCGCCCGATGCCGAAGATGAAAACCCATTCCGGCGCCAAGAAGCGCTTTCGCCTGACCGCCAAGGGCAAGGTGATCGGCCGCCATTCCTTCTCGACCCACATCCTCGAGAAGAAGTCGCCCAAGCGCAAGCGCCACTTCAAGCGGCCGGTGGAGCTCGAAGTGGACGCCAAGCGGATCAAGAAGCTGCTCGGGTCAGGCCGATGACCCGCGTCAAGCGTTCGGTTCACGCGCGCAAGAAGCGGCGCTCGACGCTCGCGCGGACGAAGGGGTTTCGTGGCGAGGCCAACTCCTCGTACAGGCGCGCGAAGGAGGCGCTGCTGAAGGCCGATTCATACGCCTACCGCGACCGCCGCAACCGCAAGCGCGACTTCCGCCGGCTCTGGATCACCCGGATCAACGCCGCCGCGCGCCAGCATGGGATGTCGTACTCCGTCTTCATGCACGGCCTGACGCGGGCCGGCGTGGAGATCGATCGCAAGATCCTTGCCGACATCGCCGTGCGCGATCCTGAGACGTTCCGGCACTTTGCCGACCGCGCCCGCGAGGCGTCGGCAGGCTGACACCGCCTAACCGACATGTGAGCCTCGCCGGGCGCCACTCCCCACCGGGAGGGCGCCCTTTTTCGTCGCCCATGCCCACGACACCGATCAAATCGATCCACAACGAGCGGCTCAAGCAGGTCCGGCGCCTGCGCCGGCGGCGCGCGCGCGACAGCAGTGGCCTGTTCGTGGCCGAGGGCGAGGATCTGCTTGCTGCCGCCGACGCCGCCGGTTGGAAGCCGTGGCTGCGGCTCTGCGCCGACGGCAGCGGACTGCCGGGAGAGCCGGTCGAGCCCGCGCTGCTGGAACGCGTCTCGACGCTGGGTTCGGGCACCCGCGCGCTCGCCGTGTACGAGCAGCGCTGGACCGTCCCCAGCGGCCCACTCTGCGTATATCTGCACGGCGTCGCCGATCCGGGCAACGTCGGCGCGATCCTTCGCAGCGCCGCCGCATTCGGCGCCGCGAGCGTCGTGCTCGGGCCGGGTTCGGTGGACCCGTATGGCGCGAAGGCGGTGCGCGCGAGCATGGGGGCGATCTTCAGCGTGGCGGTCGCACGTTCGAGCGTCGAGCAGTTGCCCGGGAGGCGACTCGCGCTGATCGCGACCGGGGGCGACCGCCTGCGTGATGTCGACCGTGGGCGGCCGGTGTCGCTGGTGCTCGGCGCGGAGCGCGCCGGCCTGCCCGCCGACGTCGTCGACCGCTGTGACGCCGTGGCGCACATCCCGATCCGCTCCGACTCGCTCAACGTCGCGATGGCCGCGACCGTGGCGCTGTACGAGTTGACCGGGGACCAGGAACATAGGATGGCCGCGCCGTGATCGAGCGCATCGAACAGATCCAACGCGAGGGCGAGGCAGCGATCGCAGCGGCGTCCTCGAGCGCGGCGCTGGAGGAGCTGCGCATCCGCCTGCTCGGGCGCAAGGCGGAGCTGCCGCAGCTGCTGCGCGGTGTCGCCGCGCTCGACGCGGAGCAGCGCGCGGTGGTCGGTCGCGCCGCGAACATCGCCAGGGGCACGCTCGAGCGACTGATCACCGCGCGCGACGCGGAGCTTTCCGCGACCGAGCTCGACGCGCGTCTGCTCGGCGACCGCGTCGACGTAACGCTTCCCGGCGATCCGGCCGAGCCGCCCGGGCGCCTGCACCTGCTGACACAGACGCGGCGCGAAATCGAAGACATCTTCCTCGGCCTCGGGTACTCGATCGCCGAGGGCCCCGAGGTCGAGCTGGTCCATTACAACTTCGACGCGCTCAATCACTCACCGACGCATCCCGCGCGCGACCTCTCCGACACCTTCTACGTGCAGCCTGCGGGCGGCGAGCTCGACCCGCTGGACGCGAACACGCAATTGCTGCGCACCCACACGTCGCCGATGCAGGTGAGGGCGATGGAGCTCCAGCCGCCGCCGCTCTACCTGATCGTGCCGGGGCGCGTCTACCGCCCCGACTCCGACGCCACGCACACGCCGCAGTTCCACCAGGTGGAGGGACTGGCGGTCGACGAGGACATCACGATGGCCGATCTCAAGGGCACGCTTGAGACGTGGGCGCGCGCGACGTTCGGCGAGCGACGCGAGGTTCGGCTGCGGCCTCATTTCTTCCCCTTCACGGAGCCGAGCGCCGAGGTTGACGTCTCCTGCTTCCGCTGCACGGGCGGCAAGCTCGCCGACGGCTCGCGCTGTCCGCTCTGCGGCGGATCTGGCTGGATCGAGGTGCTGGGCGCCGGGATGGTCGATCCGAACGTCTTCGCGCACGTACGCGAACACGGCTACGACCCCGAGCGCGTCCAGGGATTCGCCTTCGGCATGGGGGTCGAGCGGATCGCCTTCCTCAAGCACGGCGTTCCCGATCTGCGCCTGTTCTTCGACAACGATCTGCGCTTCCTGGAGCAATTCGGTTGAGACTTCCGCTGGAGTGGTTAGACGACTACTGCGCTCCCGGGCTCGATGCCGCGGCGCTCGCCGACCGCCTCGACATGACGGGGACGAAGGTCGAGCGCATCCTGCGCCATGGCGTCCAGGCGCCCGACGGCTTCGTCGTGGGGCGCGTGATCGCGGCCGAAGCCCATCCCGACGCTGACCGGCTGACGCTGTGTCGCGTCGAGGTCGGCGGCGACGAGATCTCAGAGATCGTCTGCGGCGCGCCGAATGTCGCAGCCGGCCAGACCGTCGCCGTCGCCCTTCCCGGCGCTGTGATGCCCGATGGCAGCGTGCTCTCGGCGGCGAACCTGCGGGGGGTTCGCTCGCACGGGATGATCCTCGCCGAGGACGAGATCGGCCTGGGATCAGACCACGCCGGGATCCTCGTGCTCGACGATGGAATCGCCCCCGGCACGCCGCTCGCCGAGGTACTGCCGATCGGCACCGATGTGCTCGAGCTCGAGCTGACTCCCAACCGTCCCGACTGCCTCGGCGTCTACGGCGTCGCGCGCGAGGTCCACGCCGCGACCGGCGCGCCGCTTGCCGAGCCGCCCTGGAGCGAGGATCCAGGCTCCGGCGGAGCGGTCGAGGGGGGCGAGGTGGTCGTCGAGTGCCCCGAGCTCTGCCCAAGGTTTACGGCGCGTTATTTCGACGACGTCGAAGTGGGCCCTTCGCCACCATGGTTGAGGGGGCGTCTGATGGCAGCGGGCCAGCGGCCGATCTCCAATGTCGTCGACATCACCAACTACGTCATGCTCGCCACAGGACAGCCGTTGCACGCCTTCGACCTGGATCGGGTTCCGAATGGCCGCCTGATCGTGCGCCGCGCGCGTCCAGGCGAGCGCCTGGTGACGCTCGACGGGGTCGAGCGCAGCTTCGACGAGAGCATGGTGCTCGTCTGTGACGAGGATGGCCCCAGCGGGGTCGCAGGCGTCATCGGCGGCGCCCGCTCGGAGGTCTCCGGCGCCACCACGCGCGTGCTGCTCGAGTCGGCAACCTGGGACGGTCCGAATATCCACCGCACGAGCCAGCGTCTCGGCGTGCGCAGCGAGGCCTCCGGGCGGTTCGAGAAGCAACTCGCCCCGGAACAGGCGATGTATGCCCAGGCGCTCGCGACGCAGTTGATGATCGAGCTCTGCGGCGCTGCCGTGCGACCGGGCACGATCGACGTAGGCGGTGACGGGCCGGCCCCGGCCGTGATCCGGCTGCGCGCCGCACGGGTTGCCGGGCTGCTCGGCGCCCCGATCTCACGCGATCGCGCACGCGAGATCCTCGAGTCACTCGACCTTGGCTGCGCCGACGCCGCCGACGGCCTCGATGTGAGCGTCCCGCCATTGCGCCGCACCGACGTCACGCGCGAAGCGGATCTGATCGAGGAGGTCGCGCGGATCGACGGATTCGACCGTCTGCCGGCGACGATCCCCAGGCCAACCTCGTTCGCGCCGACCGCGCTCGGGGGTGCGGCGGCGCGGCTCAGTCTTGAGCAGGCGCTGCGCCGCCGTGCGGAGGATGTGCTCGCAGCGCGTGGCTGCAGCGAGGTCGCCGGCTGGTCGATGGTCTCGCCCGAAGTCGACGACCGCCTGCGGCTGCCGCCCGGCGATTCGCGCCGCGATCACGTCGTGCTCGCCAATCCGCTCTCCCAGGATCAGTCGGCGATGCGCACGCTCCTGCTCGGCTCGTTGCTGGACGCCGCTGCCCGCAACGTCGCCCAGGGCGCCGGCGACGTGCGCTTGTTCGAGCTGGGCGCGGTGTTCCGCGCGGGCGGATCGGGGCCGTTGCCCGACGAACGACGCCACATCGGCGCCCTGATGCGCGGCTGCGCGCGCAGCGCCAGCTGGCGCGACCCCGAGCCGCCGCAGGTGGACCTGTTCGCGGGGAAGGGCCTGCTCGCCGGCCTGCTCGACACGCTGCGCGTGCCGTTCCAGACGCGGCCGGGCGGCGAGCCGTTCCTGAACCCCGGTCGCGCCGCCGAGGTGCTCGTCGGCGGCGAG
>DASZZG010000059.1:0-21791 GCA_035543355.1 Solirubrobacteraceae bacterium
CGCCCCGAGGGCTACTTCGTGGACCAGACCGTGCCCGTACCGCTGAAGTGCAGACGGTGCGCGGTGGCATTCGTGAGGTCCCACTCACGGCCGGCGACAAAGGGGCCACGATCGATCACGGGAACGGTGACGCTGTGTCCCGCATGGCGGAACGTCACCATCGTGCCGCAGGGAAGCGACTTGTGCGCAACCCCGAGGCCGTGATGGACATGGCCGTGACCGCACGCCGGCGAGCTGCCGTCGTAGGTCGATGCCCGGCTCGCGCGATAGACCTCGAGCCGCCCAGCCGTGTGCGACACGGCAGGGGTCGCCGCCACGACCGCGTCACTGGCCTCGGTCGGCGAGGCGTCGCCGACCTGAGCGCTGGTCACACCGCCGCCGAGAGCAACGCGAACGGGCTGGGTGCCCTGACGGTGCGGGCGAAAGCGGAGCTTGAAGCGGCCGCCCGCGCTCGTACGCGCCTTGGCGACGGTCTTCCAGCCGCCGTCGGCCCTGGCCTCGAGCGCGACCTCGCGATCGGCCTGTCCGCCGCGCAGCACGCCGCTGACACTGGCGCGATGGCCGGTCAGAACCTTCAGCTGACGTTTGGTGATCTTGATCTCGGCGTCCGAGCTTGCGATCGCCGGAGTTGCGACGAGGCTGACGGCAGCAGCGGCTGCGCCCATGAGGGTCAGTGCGCTGCCAGCGTTACGTCGCCCGGCGCGCGGGTTTGATTGGTGCCTCGACACGAGGCCCTCCTTGACTTGAGCGACCGGGTGCCTACGGGGTTAGCTGTCGGGCTCGCGAGAACTCACTGGCGCTCGACTGGCACACCAGAGTCCGTCGCTACGACCGCATCAGCGGCCGATTCGCCCCGGCCGGCGGCGCTTTCAGCACACACCGGCAGTTGGGTCCCCCGTTCGCCTCTGC
The DNA here is from genome assembly GCA_035543355.1 of Solirubrobacteraceae bacterium. GTDB lineage: Bacteria > Actinomycetota > Thermoleophilia > Solirubrobacterales > Solirubrobacteraceae > DASZZG01. Next base: position 910 of record DASZZG010000059.1, read on the forward strand.
ATCGTGCAGGGCAACTCGGCTGGTCGAACAACTGTTCGTAAGGCTACGGGTCATTTCGACTGGTTGTGTGACGCCGGTCACACAACAGGCGGACTTGCATCAGCCCCTTTACAGAGCAATTGCGGCTTGTGGCATTGCATCCTGGGCGCGATGACGACAGAATCGGGGAATGCCCAACATTGACCGGCTGACAGCGCTGGACTCCTCGTTCCTGCACCTCGAGCGCGACAGCGCCCACATGCACGTCGCGTCATGCATGGTCTTCGAGGGCGAGCCCCCGCCCTACGAAGAGCTGCTGGAAGCGATCGAGCATCGCCTGCACCTCGTGCCGCGCTACCGCCAGCGACTCGCGTTCGTGCCGCTCCAGCAGGGACGACCGGTGTGGGTGGACGATCCGCACTTCAACGCCGGCTACCACGTTCGCCACACCGCCCTCCCCGCCCCCGGCAACGATGCCGCGCTGCGCCGTCTCGCCGGCCGCGTCTTTTCGCAGCAGCTCGACCGCTCGAAGCCGCTGTGGGAGATCTGGCTCGTTCAGGAGCTGGCCCCCGACGAACGAGGAGCGCCGCGCTTCGCGCTGCTGGCCAAGACTCACCACGCGCTCGTCGACGGGATCTCTGGCGTCGACATCACCACCGTGCTGTTCGACGCGACAGCAGATCCCTCACCCACGGCCGAGCCGTCGCAGGCATGGGTTCCGCGCCCGCCGCCGAGCGATGCCCAATTGCTCGCCGACGCCTTGCTCGAACGCGCGACGGTTCCAGCCGAGATCGTGCGCGGCCTGCGCTCGCTGCTGCGAGGACCGCGCCAGGTTCTCGATCGCTTCGCCCAGGACGTCGGCGCGATCCGCGAGCTGATCGGCGCGCCACAGGCGCCCCAGACCTGCCTCAACCAGCGCATCGGCCCGCACCGCCGCTTTACCTGGGTTCGATCGGACCTCACCCGCTTCAAGCAGATCAAGAACGACCTCGGCGGCACAGTCAACGACGTCGTGCTGACGGTCGTCTCGCTCGCGCTCGGGCGCTATCTGCGCCGCCATGGCGAGGTCGTCGACGGCCTCGAGCTACGCGCGATGGTCCCGGTCTCGGTCCGTTCGGACAGCGAGCGAGGCGCCCTCGGCAACAAGGTGGCGACGATGTGGGCGCCTCTACCCGTGTCGATCGAGGATCCCGTCGAGAGCTTCCGGCTGGTGCACGAGGCGATGGCCGGGCTGAAGGAGTCGCGACAGGCGATCGGCGCCCAGGTCCTCACCGACCTCACCGGCTTTGCGCCGCCGACGATCATGGCCCAGGCGGCACGGCTGCAGGCGCGCCAGCGCTACTTCAATCTGACGGTTACAAACGTCCCCGGACCACAGATGTCGCTGTACCTGCTCGGTCGCCGTCTGAGCGCGCTGCATCCGATGGTGCCGCTTGCCCAGAACGTCGCGCTGGGAATCGCGATCATGAGCTACGACGGCCAGCTCAGCTTCGGCCTCAACGGCGATTACGACACGCTCGCCGACATCGAGGACTTGGCCGATGATCTGCGCGCCGCGATCGCGGTCGTCGCCGAGGCCGCCGCCGAGCAGGCGGACGGGGCCGGCGAACTCCACGACGCCGTCGAAGACACCGCTGCCGAAGCCGGACTAGAAGGTTCCTCCGACGGATCCCTCGACAGCCCCGCGGAGAATGCTGCGGGAGACGGGGAAACGAGCTCGCCCGGCGAGCCCACGGCCCACCCGAGCGGCGACGACGAACTCGCGCAGCGCGACACGCCACCATTGGCGTTCTCAATGCCCCGCTCGCGCGCGTCGCGCAGCCCGAAGCGCGACGACTCGCCGGGGTAGGCCCCCACCCCGAGTGCGCGTGCGGCGGCTGGGCGGCCTAGTGCTTGCGCTGGCCGTCGCAGCGGCCGGCGCCGTCGGGCTGCTGCTCGTCTTGGCGCCGCGCGACCGCCCGCCCGTGGCCAATCAGGGCGGCCCCGGCCAGGCCTACGCCGACCTGGGAGCACGGCACCTGCGCCCCGGCGAGCGCCGCGCTGTCGCCTTCAACTCGGACCCGCCCACCAGTGGCCCGCACCTGCCACTGCCGATCCGTCGCGATGCACAGCCGATCTCCGACGACCAACTGCTGCAAGCGCTCGAGCGCGGCGACGTGGTCATCTTCTACCCGACGACACACGTGCCGGCACCGTTGCGTTCGATCCAGCGCGGCATCTCGGGGCGCACGAGCTCCGCGCTCGCGGCCGCCGGACAGAGCGTGATCCTGGCCCCACGCCGAGGCCTGCACGGCATCGTCGCGGTGGCCTGGCGCCATCTCCTGCGGACAGGCAACGCCAACGATCCCCGCCTGCGCGGGTTCGCCGAGTTCTGGCTTGGCCGCGGACACCACTGAGCGTCCCACTAGCCTTGGGCCTATGAGCACGCTACGTCTCGCCTTGGCGCAGATCAACGCGACTGTCGGGGATATCGCCGGCAACGAGACGCTGATCCGCGAACGCATCGTTGAGGCTCGCTCCGTCGGCGCCCAGATCGTCATCTTCCCCGAGCTGGCGCTGACCGGGTACCCGCCGGAGGACCTGCTGCTCAAGCAGCACTTCCTGGCCGACGCGCGCGCGGCGCTCGAACGGCTCTCGCAGGAGACCCGGGGGCTGGTAGCGCTCGTGGGCTTTCCCGAACGCGCCGAGGACGTCTACAACGCCTGCGCAGTCCTCGCCGACGGCGAGCTGAGCGCCGTCTACCGAAAGGTCTACCTGCCCAACTACGGCGTATTCGACGAGCAACGCTACTTCCAGTCGGGTCGGGGCGGCGCCCTGATCGAGCTTGGCCCCGAGCGCGTGGGGATCACGATCTGCGAGGACATCTGGGAGCCGGGCCCGCCGGCGTCGGAGGAGGCGCGCGCAGGCGCCACGCTGCTGGTCAACCTCTCGGCGTCGCCGTACCACGCGGGCAAGGGCCGCGAGCGCGAGCAGATGCTCGCCCAGCGCGCGCGCGACAACCTCTGCGTCGTCGCCTTCTGCAACCTCGTCGGCGGCCAGGACGAGCTGGTCTTCGACGGGCACTCGGTGGTGATCGACCACCGCGGCGAAACGATCGCCCGCGCGCGCCAGTTCGAGGAGCAGCTGCTGCTCGCCACCGTCGACCTGCAAGCCCCCGCCGCGGCGCGCCTGCGCGACAGCCGGCAGCGGCCCGCGACCCGAGCGGCGGCACCCGCTGTGGACACACTCGCTCGGCTCGCGCTGCGCAAGTCGCCGCCGGCGCCGCTTGAAGCCACCGAGTCCAGCTCGATCAGCGCGCCGCTCGAACCCTTGGAGGAGACGTACCGAGCGCTGACGCTGGGCCTCAGCGACTACACACGCAAGAACGGCTTCGCACACGTCGTCCTCGGGCTCTCGGGTGGGGTCGACTCCGCGCTGGTGGCCTGCATCGCCGTCGACGCGCTCGGGGCGGAACGGGTCTCGAGCGCGATCATGCCGTCGTCGTACTCCTCGACCGACACCCAGGATGACGCGCGCGCGCTCGCAGCGGCACTGGGGATCGAGGCGATCGAGCTGCCGATCGAGCCCGCGATGGACGCCTACGCGGGCACGCTGGCCGGCACATTCGACGGCCGCCCGCACGACATCACGGAAGAGAACCTCCAGGCGCGAATCCGCGGCAACCTTCTTATGGCGCTCTCCAACAAGTTCGGCTGGCTGGTGCTGACGACTGGAAACAAGTCGGAGCTCTCGGTCGGCTACTCCACGCTCTACGGTGACATGGCGGGCGGCTTCGCCGTGATCAAGGACTGCCCGAAGACGCTCGTGTACGACCTCGTCCGCTACCGCAATCAGCTCGACGGCGTCATCCCGCAGTCGATCATCGACCGTGCTCCGAGTGCCGAGTTGCGCCCGGACCAGCGCGACGCGGACTCGCTACCCCCCTACGAGCTGCTCGATCCGATCCTCGCCGGCTACGTCGAGCAGGACCTCGGGCGCGAGCAACTGGTTGCCCACGGTTACCCGGTCGAGGAGGTCGATGCGACGATCCGCCTGGTCGACCGGGCAGAGTACAAGCGCCGCCAGGCGCCGCCCGGGATTCGTCTTACCACGAAGGCGTTGGGGCGTGATCGGCGGATGCCGATCACCAACAGCTACGGCGGCTAGTGGGTCGTCTCGTAATGTTGTGCCTGAAACCGCGAGGTCCAGGCGTCGTCAGGCAAGGACGCAGGACCCCTGAATGGCAGCGCCATTCAGTGTGTCCGAGGACGCCGCATGGCGACGATCTGGGGCCGCGGTTTCGGGTGCATCATTGCGGGGCGGCCCACTAGGCCTAGCTGGGCGGGCGCGCCGGTCGTACCGCGATCGTCACGCGGGTGCTCGCGCACAGCCGATCCTGGTCGTCGCTGAAGTCGACGTCCCAGATCCACGTCGTCCGGCCGCGGTGGCGCCTGCGCGCGAGCGCGTGGATCTGACCCTCGGTGATCGGGCGCATGAAGCTCGTCGAGTTAGATAGCCCCATCGCCGCGTTGCCGTCGGACGCCACTGCCAGGTAGGTCGCGGCGGACGCCAGCGATTCGGCGACCGACGCGTACACGCCGCCGTGCACGAGCCCTGCGCCCTGCTTGAGCTCGCGGCGGACGGGAACGCGGGCCGTCACGCGCTGCTCGTCGTGCTCGAGGATCTCGAGGCCCAGCAGCGACTCGAAGGTGTGCTCGAAGGGGTTGTCGCCACCGGGGTTCGTCACCGCGGACACGATAGCCACTACCATCCGGCGCCGGTATGAGCCCGATCGACACCCTCCCCGCGGACCAGCGCGCCGTCGTGCGGCTCGTGCTGCGTCAGAGTCGCAGCTACGCCGAGATCGCAGAGACGCTCGGGATGGACGACGAGGCGGTGCGCGGGCGCGCGCACGCGGCGCTGGCCGCGCTCGGCCCGGACGTCGGTCCGCGACTGACGCCCGGGCGCCGCGGCGAGCTTGCCGACTACCTGCTCGGACAGCAGTCGGTGTCGGGCCGCGAGGCAACTCGCGCGCTGCTCGACTCGTCGGCCTCCGCGCGCGCCTGGGCACGCGTGGTCGCGAGCGAGCTGGAGCCACTGGCTCGCGGCGCGACACCGACTGCTATCGGTGTCCTACCGGAGATCCCTGAGGAGGGTGACGACGAGGCTCCCGGCAAACGACACGCGCGGACCGCATTGCGCGACGCAGCGACCGCCGCGCCGACGAGCCCGGCCGGGGCCCGGTCGGCGAACGGCCGCTCGAGGCGCGGCGGCTACATCGTGCTGGCGGGACTCGCGGTCGTGATCGGCGTGGTGATCTTCTTGATCGTCGACAGCGGCGGCAAGAAGAAGACAAGCCACGCCGGCAGATCGCGTACGTCCACGCAGCCGACCCAGCCGCGGCCTCAGGTGCTGGGCCAGATCAACCTGCGATCGGCGCAAAAGAGCTCGCGCGCGGTCGGGATCGCTCAGATCCTGTCCTCGAACGGCAAGCCGGCGCTCGCGATCGTGGCGCAGAATCTCCAGCCGAATGGCAACACCAGCGCTTACGAGGTGTGGCTCTACAACTCACGCAAGGACGCGCGCGCGCTCGGCTACGTCAATCCGCCGGTCGGCAAGGACGGCAAGTTCCAGAACGTCCAGCCGCTGACCGGCAAGTTCACGGGCTTCAAGGAGCTGATCGTCACGCGCGAGACGCGCCAGAACAAGCTTCCGGGCGCGATCGTCCTGCGCGGGCCGATCAAGCTTGCGCGCGGCGGCTGAACGCGCGGCGCCTAGCTGGGCACCAGCTTTTCCGGATTCATGATCCCCTCGGGATCGAGTTCCGCCTTGGCGGCGCGCAGCAGCCCGACGCCGCGTTCCCCCACCTCGTCGCGCAGCCACGGCAGATGATCGCGCCCGATCGCGTGGTGGTGGGTGATCGTCCCGCCGCCCGCGACTATCGCGTCGCAGGCGGCGTACTTTGCCTCCCGCCACTGCTCGAGCTGTGCGCCCTCCCGCTCGCGCGTCATGAAGGTGAAGTAGAGCGACGCGCCCTCCTCGTAGAGGTGCGAGACGTGGCACATCACCAGCGCATCGGAGCCGTCGTGCACGAGCGCGCCGCGCAGCGCCGCGGCGACGGAGTCGTGCAGCGCGGGCAGGCGCGACCACAGCGTGGCGGTCTCCAGGGTCTCCACCAGCACGCCGCGGTCGAGCAGCTCGTCGCGCAGGTAGGGGCCCGCAAAGCGCTGGCGCGCCCACGCTCGACCAGGACCCTGGCCCAGCGCAACGCCCCCGCAACGACGCAGCAGCGGCACCGCACGTGCCCGCCGCCGTGCGATCTCCGCCCGCTCTCCGTGCCACGCGAAGATCGCCAGGCAGCCCTGGGCGTGCCCGCGGGCGCGCAGGTAGGCACGGCCGGTGCGCAGCTTCCAGTCGCCGTCGCCGGCTAGCGCGAAGGACAGGCGCGTCTCCTCCTCGTCGGACACGCGCGCGACGTCGGGGGCGGTGTGCTCCTGGGAGAGCACACACAGCGCCTCGGCGCCCTCTTCGAAGGAGCCAAACGACCAGCCCTCCCAGCGATCGTCGGGCGGGCGCGGACGCACCGACAGCGCCACCGCCGTGATCACTCCGAGCGCGCCCTCCGAGCCGATCACCAGTTGACGCAGCTGGGGGCCGGCGGCGCTCGGCGGTAGCGGCGGCAGCACGAGCTCGCCCGCGGGAGCGGCAAGGCGAACCCCGCACACGAGCTCGTCGATGCGGCCGTAGCCGGTCGACGCCTGGCCAGCCGAGCGCGTCGCAACGTAGCCGCCGAGCGACGCGTACTCGAACGACTGCGGCACGTGCCCCAGCGTCAGCCCGTGGCCGGCGAGCAGCTGCTCCAGCTCGGGGCCGCGTAGTCCCGCCTCGGCGACAATCACCAGCGAACGCAGGTCGACCGCCACCAGGCGATCCATGCGACCCAGGTCCATAGCGATCACGGCCTCGCAGGACCCGCGCAGCGGCTCGACGCCGCCGACCACGCTGGTGCCACCACCGAACGGCACCACCGCGATACGTGCCTGCGCGCATGCGGCGAGCAGCGCGCTGACCTGGTCGTGCGAGCCGGGCGCAACCACCGCGTCCGGCGCCGGATCGCAATCTCCAGCGCGTTGGCGAACGAGGTCGGGATAGCTCTTGCCCGCAGCATGCAGCACGCGCGCACGCAGGTCATCGCGGACGTGGCCGGCACCGACGATTGCCGCCAAGCTCTCGCGCGCGCCGGCGTCGAGTGCCGACGCGGAGACGCGCGCCTGCTCGAGCTTCACCGGCACGTTGGGCCGCTCGGCGATGCCGCCAAGCTCGGCGCGCAGGAAGTCCTGTGCGTGCTGCGGGAGACCGGGCCGACGCGCGGGATCACCCCAGCCGGAGAAGACCATCTCTCGCGCACGCGTCGCTGGACGCTCGTCGACTACGCGCATCCCACTCGACCCGTTACGTCCCACAGGCATGCTCGAGGCCGTCAAGCGCCTCATCGAGCGTTCGCCGCGTCGCGCGACGAAACATGACAACGCCGAAACGCGCCATTCCGCGCAGCCGCTGAGCGGTCTCGATCGTCACCTCGGTACCCCGGTCGAGCTGTCCGTCGAGTGTGATCTCGGTCACCGCCTCCGTCATCAGGCGAGCGAACGGCGTGTCTTCGAGCACCTGCTCGAACCGTCGCAAGCTGGGGCACCGGGTCTCCAGCAGCCGAAAGTCGGCCCGCACCGCACGGCCCTTGGGACTGCGCATCACGGTAGTCCAACTGTCGGCGCCGACGTTCTCCACGCGCTCGACGCGCGGCCACCAGCGTGGCAGGTGATGGGGATCCGCGATCGCGTCCCAAATCGCGTCGGGTCCGGCCGCCAGCACGCGACTACGACGTGTGGTCGGCACGGGCCACCTCAGTCGGCGTCATAGGCGAGCAGCGAATGCACGTCGATTCCCTCGAGTCGGTCGCGCCCACGCGGGAAGGCGAGCTCGGCCGCTCTGTGCGAGACCGCGTTCATTCAGCGCATGATCTGGCGCAGATCGCGAATCAGCAGCAGATGCTTGAGATGGGTCGCCACAGCGGCCAGGTTCTCGAGTGCCTCCTCGGCCTCCTTGCGCCGTTCGGCGTTGCGCGAGCGCAGCGCCGGCGCGAGCAACTGCTGCAGCAGCGCCGCCTCGCGGTCGGCAGACGTGCGAAAGACGCGCAGGTTGCGTCCGGCCACCCCGTAGCGGGCGAGCTCGGTGACGGCGCGGATGATCTCGCGCTCGGTCTCGTCGTAGCAGCGCACTCCGGCGCGGCTCTCCCCCTTGATCACGCCGAATTCCTCGAGCTCGCGAACCAACTTGGGATCCGCGTGCGTCTCCTCGAGCACGTCGTCGAGTGTGAAGCGCGCGCCGCGGTCACGTACGCCGACCTTCGGACGCCGTCCCGCGCCGACGCTCGCCTTGGCCGCGCTGACGTTGTCATCGGTGCGCCCTGACGCGAGCTCCTGGCGAATCACCCGCAACGGCAGAAACTCGTCTCGCTGGAGGCGCAGGATCGTGCGCAGGCGGGCGACATCCGATGCCGAGTATTGGCGGTAGCCGCCGTTGCTTCGGCCGGGCGTCAGCAGCTTCTGCTCCTCCAGATAGCGGATCTTGGAGATCGAAATGTCCGGGAACTCGGGCAGCAGCGCCTTGCAGACGCCGCCGATCGTGATCGGCTTCTGGCGCGCGCCGGGTGCCTGAGGGGACGGCGGGTCGGGCAGTTCGATGTCGGGCGCCACCCGCTCCGCGGGACTCATCGCGCAAGGAACGAGAGTTTGTACTTGCCGATCTGCAACTCGTCGCCGTCCTCCATGCGATGCGAGTCCACTCGCCTGCGATTGACGTACGTCCCGTTGAGCGAGCCGCAATCGTCGAGGTGGTATTCGCCGCCGCGGCGCACGAGCAGGGCGTGATCGCGCGACACCGTCACGTCGTCGAGGAAGATGTCAGCGTCGGGACGGCGGCCGATCGCCACGCGCTCGCCCTGCACCGGAAACGACTCGCCTACGCGCCCACCTCCGGCGCGGATCACGAGCGCCGCGCCGCCGGCCGCCACCTCCTCCAGATCGACCGGGTGGACCCCACCCGTCTCGTCGATCCGGTAGGTCATCGTCGTCGGCTGGTCCGCCTCACCCTGCGCCAGGTAGGCGCCGCACTTCTGACAGTAGTTGGCACCCTCGTCGTTGACGAAGCTGCACTCGGGGCAATGAACGGCCATGGCGCTGAGCTAGGCGGGCTCGTCCGGGTTGGCAGACGCGCGCCCCGCGAGGATGTCGGTCAGCTGCTTGACGTCGTCGCCGGAGATCACATCCTCGCCGCCCTCGTGCCGCTTGCGCAGGCGGTTGACCAGCTCCGCGCGCAGGATGTCGATCTTGCCGTGGAGCAGGCGGCGTTTGTAGGAGATCTCGGTCTCCTCGCCGGTCAGCTGGGCGATCAGGTCCTTGAGCTCCGCGTCCGTCAGCGAGCCGAGGTCGGGAAACGTTTCCATGCGGTCTCCTCCGCGAGGGGCAGGGCGAGCGAGTATACCCAGGCGAAGATCAGGGTCAAGCTCAGCTTGAGGGTCTGGGCGGAGCCTTGCTTGCGCGCATCTGTGCCAACCCCTCGCGGATGTACAACGCGGTCGCCACAAACGTCATCGCCATGCCGAGGTAGAGCGAGATCAGCGCCAGCGTGTGCAGGCTCAACAACGCCCAGAACGGCGCCGACAGCGTCCACCAGATGCCGGCCCGCCCGGGCCAGTTGATTCGCAGCTCGACGCCGCGCTTGAGCGCGGGGCGAGCGAGCACCACCATCAACAGCTCTCGAGCGAGCAGCACGCCCAGCGCCCAGCGCGGCAGCAGCTCATATGACCAGCAAACCGCGAGCCCGGCGACGACCAGCAGCCGGTCGACCAGCGGGTCGAGCAGCGCGCCGAGGCGCGAGTACTGGCGCAGCACGCGCGCAGCGATGCCGTCGGCGTAGTCCGACCATGCGAGCGCTCCGTACAGCACCGCGGCGGCGACCGAATGCCCGTGCGCCGTGTTGTAGGCCAGCACCAGGAAGACCGGTATCAGCAGTCCCCGCACCGCGACGATCGCGTTGGGCACCGTCAGCGGGTTCAGCGGCGCCCCCGCAAGCGTCTCCGGCGGCGGCGGTCCGGAGCGGTCCAGGCCCAACAGGCGCCGCCGCGTGAGGCGTACGCGCCGCTTGCTCATGGGAGCGTTTGCCAGAGCTCCTTCACCGCCTCGGCAGCGCCCTCGAGCGGGACGCTGCGCTGCTCGCGCCCGCGCCGCAGCTGAAGCTCGAGCTGCCCGCCCGTGAGCGTGCGCTTGCCGACGGTCACGCGAAGCGGGCAGCCCAGCAGCTCGGCGTCGGCGAACTTCTCTCCAGGACCGGCGTCGCGATCGTCGTAGAGCACCTGCAGTCCGCACTCGGCGAGTTCGCCGTAAAGCCGTTCGGCGAGCGCGTGCTCGTCGCTGCCGGCACGCCCGAGCCCGACCAGCTCGACGTCCCATGGCGCCATTGCGCGTGGCCAGCAGATGCCGTGCTCGTCGGCGAACTGCTCAACAGCGGCGGCGGCGATGCGCGCCGGACCGATTCCATAGGAGCCCATCCAAATCGGCTGTGAACGTCCCTGTTCGTCGAGGTAGTCGGCGCCGAGCGCCTCCGAATAGCGCGTGCCGAGCTTGAAGATGTTGGCGACTTCGATCGCCGGCTCGATGCGAATCGGCCGGCCATCCACGAGATCACCCGCCTCGACCCGCCGAACGTCTGCCGGCTCGAAGGCGAAGTCGCGTCCGGGCACGACGCCGCTCAGGTGCGTGTCGGGGCGGTTGGCACCGGTGACGTAGCCGAAGCTCGAGCCGCTCCCAGCGACCGCCTGGTCGAGCACGATCGCGACGTCGACGCCCACGGGCCCGAGGAACCCCGCGGGGCCGACCGCGTCGAGCTCCTCGGGCTGCGCTGGACGAACGCCCGCGCCGAGGACGTTGCGCAGCTTGACCTCGTTGACACGGTGGTCCCCCCGTACGAGGACCAGTGTCAGGCCTCGATCCTCCGCGACCACCGGGAAGGCCTTGAGCAGCGCACCGGCCGGCACGCCCAGCTTGGTCGACACCTGCTCGACCGTGGTCAGCCCGGGCGTATCGACGGGCTCGGGCGCGCTGCTCGCCGGCGGCAACCGCACCGGCTGGGGATCGGCGGTCGCCACCTCGACGTTGGCGGCGTAGCCCGGCGCCAGCGCAACCTCGTTCTCTCCCGCGGGACACGGCGCCATGAACTCGTGCGCCCCCGACCCGCCCATCATGCCGACGTCTGCCTCAACGCAATGGAACTCGAGTCCGCAGCGCTCGAAGATCCGCCGATAGGCGGCGGCATGCTTGTCGTAGCTGACCGCCAGCGCGGCGGCATCGCGGTCGAAGCTGTAGGAGTCCTTCATCACGAACTCGCGCGTTCGAAGGATGCCCGCGCGGGGCCGCGGCTCGTCGCGCTCCTTGATCTGGAAGTGGTAGAGGATCAGCGGCAGCTCGCGGTAGGAGCGCACCACCTGCGCGACGTGGCCGGTGACGACCTCCTCGTGCGTCATCGCCAGCACCAGCTCGGCGCCGCGCCGGTCGTGCAGCTTGAAAAGCTCCTCGATGTCGGCTCGCCCGGTGCGCCGCCAGGGCTCCACCGGGCCGAGCACCGGCATCAACATCTCCTCGCCGCCGATCGCATCCATCTCCTCGCGAACGATCTGCTCCACGCGGCGGTGCACGCGCCATCCGGCCGGCAGGAACGACCACAAACCCGCCCCGACCTGGCGGATCAGGCCGGCGCGCACCATCAGCTTGTGCGACAGCGCCTCCGCGTCGGCCGGCGGCTCTTTCTCCGTCGGCAGGAAGTAGCCGGCAAGGCGCGTCATCGTCCGCTCACCGCGCAAGCCTAGATGACCCCACTGCGGCCAGGTCTTACCCAAACCCGCTACCCTGCTGAACCTTCAAAGCGGGGCGACTCGACTCGTCGCCCGTTCACCGTTCAACAATCCGTGGCTGAGCGGGAGGCCATGCCCCACCGACCCCTGCATCCACAGCTGGCGAGAGTCCGCTGCGCACTCTTGTCGGTAATCGCCCTGGCGGCATGCTGGGCGAGCTTGCCGACCGCGCCGGCGTCGGCCAGCCCGGCGCAGCTCTCGATCATGATGGACGACGACCTGATGCTCTATCGCGGCGACGCCCAACGCGCCGACGCACTGGCCAAGATGAAGTCGGTGGGCGTGGACGCGGTCCGCGTGACCGTGCTCTGGTCGGTCCTGGGTGAGCGCACCGATGCGAAGTACGCCGCGGGCAGTCGCAACCTCGACGACCCGAAGTTCTACCCCCGGGGCAACTGGGTGCGCTACGACAACTTCGTCCGCGACGCCTACCAGGCAGGGATCGTCCCCTACCTCGACGTTACGGGCCCGGGCCCCGCGTACGCGCACCAGCGGGCCCCTTCGGCGAAAGACCAAAAGACCTGGAAGCCGAAAGCAAAGCTCTTCGGTCAGTTCGTGCAAGCCGTCGGGACTCGCTACTCGGGAACGTACCGCGCTCCCGGCAGCCACGGCTCTCGATTGCCGAAGGTGGCGCTGTGGTCGCTTTGGAACGAGCCCAACCAGCCGGGATGGCTCGAGCCGCAGTTCGCCGGCGGCATTCCGGTCGCGCCGACGCTCTACCGTCAGCTCTTCGCCAGCGGCCGCGCCGCGCTGGAGACGACAGGGCATGGCTCGGACGTGATCATGGGCGGCGAGACCGCCCCGATCGGCGCCGACAGCGGCGGCAAACGCTCCCCGATGGCGCCGAAACAGTTCATCCGCGAGCTCTTCTGCCTGGGGCCGGACGGCCAGCCGTACAGCGGTTCCGCCGCAAGCAGGCGTCACTGCAGCGACCTCGACAGCATCGGGCAGCTGCGGATGAACGCCTGGGCGCACCATCCGTACACCAAGAAGCGACCGCCAACCGAGCCCGACCCGAACCCGGAAGACATCACGATCGCCAATATCCAGGACGTGGCCGACGTGCTCGACCAGGCGGCCAAGGGCGGCCACCTTGCCAGCGGCCTGCCGATCGTCTCGAGCGAGTTCGGCTATCAGACCAACCCGCCGAATCCCTTCGCCGGCCTGTCGCAAGAGGATCAGGCCACGCGGATAAACATCGGAGACCATCTCGCCTTCAACAATCCGCGGGTGATGGGGCAAACACAGTTCGAGCTGCGCGACGCCCCGCCGGACCGCAAGCAGAGGAAGGGCTCCCGTCTCTACTGGCGGACCTTCCAGTCGGGCCTGTTCACGCTGGGCGGAGACGCCAAGCCGTCGCTGGCCGCGTACGCGATGCCACTCGACGTCAACCCCGGGCCGCCGGACCCGGCCAGCGGCCAGGGCACCGTCAAGGTCTGGGGCCAGCTTCGCTTCCGCCCGCGCGGCATCGTCGACCAGGTCCAGATGCAGTTCCGCCTCGAGGGAGGCACCGCGTGGGTCAACGTCGGCGCTCCCGTGGCCGTGACCAACCCGCTCGGCTTCTACGAGGCGCAGGAGCCCGCGCCCTTCGCCGGCATATGGCGCGCGGCGTGGGTGGGCGCGGACCCCCCGTACGTGTTCGTCAGCCGCGAAGCGCACGCGGGCTCCTGAGCGCCGGCGCAACTTAGCGGCCGAGCTGGCGTTTGTCTGAAGAACCCATGGCGACCCTTCCCAAAGGACGCATCGCGCTGCTGTCCACCGCCCTGGCGCTGGCCGCGTTGCTGTGCGTGATCGCCGCCACCAGGGCGCATGCGTCGGCAACGCAGGAATCGATCTTTCAGGACGGCGCCCGTCTCGAGGACGCGGACGCGGCAACGCAGGCGCACGCGCTCGACCTGCTCAAGGGACTCGGCGTCGACACGGTCCACGCGCTCGTGATCTGGTCGCACTACGCGCCGTCGCCCGACGCCGCCGCCAAGCCGAGCTTCAACGCCGGCGATCCGGCGGCCTACCCGACCGGCGTCTTCGACAAGCTCGACAGCCTCGTCAAGCAGGCGACGGCGCGTGGCATCGGGGTGATCTTGACGCCGACCAGTCCGATCCCGAGCTGGGCGTCGGACTGCAAGGGCTCGATCGCCAAGCGGTTCGGCAAGTTCCAGGCCTGCCTGCCCAACGCGACAGCGTTCGAGGACTTCGTGACGGCGGTCGGCAAGCGCTACACGGGATCCTTCGCGGGCCTGCCGAGGGTGACACGGTGGTCGATCTGGAACGAGCCCAACATCCGCGGGTGGCTCGCGCCGCAGTTTGCCAAGTCCGGCAAGCAGGTCGTGTTCGGTGCCGCGATCCGCTACCGCGCGCTGGCGTTGGCGGGTATCTCGGGCCTGCACGCGGCGGGCCACGGCGCCGACCAGGTGATGATCGCCGAGCTCGCGCCGATCGGAGTGCTGAAGGGGAACGCGAGCTCTCACGCCGCCGCGCCGGAGGGATTCCTGCGCGAAGTCTTCTGCCTCAACGGCCGCGGCAAGGCCTACCACGGCACGATCGCCAAGACCCATGGCTGCAAGCCTGCGCCGCGCTTCGCGATCAACGCGATCACGCACCATCCGTACACGCGCGGCGGCTCCCAGCCGCCGGATCAGAAGCCCGCGCCCGGAGAGATCACGCTTGCCAAGATCGACCGGCTGTACCGCGTCCTCGGGCAGGCCGCACGCGCCCGTCGGATACCGGCGCAGCTGCCGGTCTACTTCACCGAGTACGGCTTTCAGACCGACCCGCCGGACACGATCTTCGGCCTGCCGCTGGACAAGCAGTCCCTCTACCTCAACGAGTCCGACTACGTCGCCTGGCTGGACCCGCGAATCCACGGTGTCGGCCAGTACCTGATCAACGACGATGGCGCGCTCGGCGGCTTCCAGACCGGGCTCCAGTTCGCCGACGGAACGCCGAAGCCCTCGCTCGCGGCCTACAAGCTGCCGATTTTTGTCATCAGCTCTGGCGGCAAGATCACGGTCTTCGGCCAGGTGCGCCCGGGCGGCGAGGGCGAGACCCTCCAGATCCAGAACGACGCAGGCGGTGCGTTCCAGCCCGTCCAGGCCGTCCAGACGGGGCCGCGCGGTTACTTCAACGTCGCGGTCCCCGACCTGTCAGGCCAGTGGCGGCTGGCCTGGACCACCGCCGCGGGCCAGACTTTCTATTCACGCGAGGCGGCGCCGGTGCCGCCGCCCACGTTCGGACGCACACCGGCCGGCTAGCGGGGCTAGGCTCAGGCGGACATGACCGCCGACGAGCTGCGCAGCGCCCGTCTGCTGTTCGCCTCGGAGCTGGCCGCCGGCACCCTGTCGGAGTCCGACCTGAACGATTCCGAAGTCGCAGCCGCGGTCGCCGGCGCACGCGTTCCGTCGCACCCCGCGCGCGCGCTGCAGCGACTGGCAGTACGGCGCGGACGGCTCAGCTACGAGGCGGACATCGCCTGGCCCATGATGCGCGCGCGCCGCGCGCTGCTCGGCGACGCGGCGGGAGGCGATCCGCGGCTGCTGATCCGCGTCGACGAGTTTCCCTACTACGGCGCTTTCGACGACCCCGACGGCTGGACTTCCACGCACCGCGTCTTTCATCGCGACGCGCTCGCTCGCACGCCGCATCTCCTGTCGGTCCTACCAGCGGTCGCGCGAGACCCACTGCGGCCGTCGGGGCGCGAGCAGCGGCCGCTGACCGAGGGCGAGCGCGAGCTGCTGCGCGAGCTGCGCGGCGACGGCGTCTGCTTCGCACTGCACGGCTTCGACCACCGCTCACGGTCGCGTCGCTCACGCAGCCACTCGGAGCTGGCCGGGCTTTCGCCGAAGGCCCTCGGCACGCTGCTTGATCGTGGCCTCGGGGCGCTCGCCGAGCAGGCGCAACTGCACCCACGCGTTTTCGTAGCCCCGTTCAACCGCTTCGATTGGCGCCAGTGGGCCACGCTTAGCAAGCGCTTCGACGTCGTGGGCGGCGGCCCCGAGTCGGTCAGGCGATTCGGCTGGCATCGCTCGCCGCTGTGGCGCGGCGACGCCGTCTACCTGCCGGCGTACGCGCCGCTCTACGGACGCGCCAACGAGATCTTGGAGGTGGTCGAGCGCCTGGTCGAAGCACGCGCGTCACTGTGGGTGCCGATCGTGCTGCACGTCAGCTGGGAGGCGCAGGACGAATGGGCCGGGCTGGTGCGCCTGCGCGAGCGCGTCGGCCGGTATGCGGTCGACTGGCACGACTTCCTCGACGTCGTGACGACGACGCGCGGCCGAGGGGCCGGGAAAGGCCCTCTAAGCGCGTGAGAAGCGCCGGCCGGCGACCGGCGACGCTTCCTCGTCGAGCGTGGGAGTCACCGGCTTGATCGCCGACAGAAGCTCTGCGTCGGCATCCTCGTCGTCGCTCGCGGCGGCCTCCATCGCGGCGATTCGCTCGGGGGTCAGCTCGCCCGCGTTCTCGGCCTCGATCTGCGCCAACCACTGCGCGCCCTCGGCCTGCTCGGCGGCGTCGGCGACGATCCGTTTGGAGTCGGTGTACTTGTCGATCTCGACGAACAGCGCGTCGACCAACTCTTCCTGGGGCACCTTGCGCAGCGCCTTGCCGCGCGAGAAGATCAAGCCCTCGTTCTTCGCGCCCGTGATACCGAAATCGGCGTGTGAGGCCTCGCCGATGCCGTTGACGGCGCAGCCCAGAACCGCCACTTCGATCGCTTCCTCATAGCCCTCCAGGCGGCGTTCGATCTCTGCCACGACCGTGTCCATGTCAAACTGGAGCCGACCGCAGGTGGGACAGGCGATCAGCACCGGTCCGCGCTCGCGCAGTCGCAGCGCCTTGAGGATCTCCCAGGCCACCTTGACCTCCTCCTCGGCGTGGAACGTCGACAGCGAGATCCGGATCGTGTCGCCGATCCCGTCGGCGAGCAGCGTTCCCAGGCCGACGGCGGACTTCAGCGAGCCCGACCACTTCGTCCCCGCCTCGGTGATCCCGAGGTGCAGCGGATAGGGGATCTTGTCCGCCAGCAGGCGGTTCGACGCGATCGTGTTGGGAACGTTGGTCGACTTGATCGAGACCTTGAAGTCCTCGAACTCGAGCCGCTCCATCAGCTCGACGAACTCGACCGCGGCGGTCACCAGGGCGTCCACGGGATGCCCGCGCTCGAGCTCGTGCAGGTGCTTGGGCAGCGACCCCGAGTTGACGCCGATGCGCATCGGCGTGCCGGCCGCCTTCGCCCGCTCGGCGACCTGGGCCACCTTGTCGGGCCCGCCGATGTTGCCGGGGTTGAGCCGGACGCAGTGCGCGCCGGCGTCGATCGACTTCAGCGCGAGCGTGTAGTTGAAGTGGATGTCGGCGATCACGGGGATCGGCGACTCGCGCACGATCGTCTTCAACGCCTCGACGTCCTGCTCGCGCGGCACCGCAACGCGCACGATGTCGGCGCCGGCGTCGGCGACCTTGCGGATCTGCTCCATCGTCGGACCGAGATTGGCGGTCTCGGTCTTCGTCATCGTCTGCACGGCGACGGGCGCGCCGCCACCGATCGGGACCCCGCCGACGTGGATCTGACGCGTTGAGGGCATCGCCCCGATTGTACGAGACCGGTCCTGGCGCCGGATACGCTGGGCCTGTGCCGGCTGACGAGGCAATCGACGTATACGCCACCGCGGCGCGACGGGGTGCGGCCGTGCGCTGGCTCTCGCGCGCGGCCGGCCGAGCGCGGCGGCGGCGACACGAGCGCTTCTTCTGGCTCACCCGAGTCGGGCGCGAGTCGCGCATCCTCGATGTCGGCTGCGGCGCGCTGGGGCTGCGCGCATTCGAGCCGTCGCTCGACATCACCGGCGTCGATGTCGCCGAGCGGCCGGACTACCCTGGGCCGTTCGTGCAGGCGGATGCCGCGGTCGAGCTTCCATTCGAGGACGGGGCATTCGACCTCGCCTACTCCAACTCGGTGATCGAGCACGTCGCACCGGAGCGGCGGGCGGCCTTCGCGCGCGAGCTGCGGCGGGTCGCGCGGGGCGTATTCGTGCAAACCCCGGCGCTCGGCTTTCCGATCGATCCGCACTCGCTGCTGCCGGTCGCGCACTGGCTGCCGGTCGCGCTGCGGCAGCGCTACTGGCGGCTCGGCGCGGCCGGGGCTTGGGAGGAGATCTCGCTGCTGCGCCGCTCAGAGCTTGCGGCGCTATTCGAGACAGAGCCGCACGCCGAACGCGTCGGGCCACTCGTCAAGAGCTGGATCGCGATCAGGCCGGTCCCGGGCAACGGCGGCGAGGGACCAGCGGGCCATTAGTGTGAGCCCATGAGCGCCGCGTCACTCGCCGCCCGGCTCGAGGCCGTCTGCGGCGCCGAGCACGTGATCACGCACCGGCACGCGCTGCAGACGTACGCCTCGGACGGGCTGCTGCAATACAGCGTCGCCCCGGCCGTCGCGGTGTTGCCGGGGTCGGCCGACGAGCTGCGTGCGGTGGTGAGGACGTGCTTCGAGGCCGGCGTGCCCTGGGTAGCGCGCGGCTCCGGCACCGGGCTGTCCGGCGGCGCGCTGCCAGTCTCCGACGGCGTGCTGATCGTCGTCTCGCGCCTGCGCCGAGTGATCGAGGTCGACCTCTCAAACCAACGCGTGGTCGTCGAGCCGGGCGTCACGAACACCGAGATCTCTCAGGCGGTCGCGCCGACGCACTTCTACCCGCCGGACCCTTCGAGTCAGATCGTCTGCTCGATCGGCGGCAACGTGGCCGAGAACTCGGGCGGAGCGCACTGCCTGAAGTACGGTTTCACGACCAACTACGTCATGGGCCTGGAGGTGGTGCTCTCCGACGGCGAGCTCGTCACCTTTGGCGGCAAGCACTCGAACTCGCCCGGATACGATCTCGCGGGCGCGTTCGTGGGGTCAGAGGGCACGCTTGGCGTGGCTACCCAGATCACGCTGCGCGTGGTCCCCGTGCCCGAGAGCGTCCGCACGCTGGTCGCCTTCTTTGCCGCGACCGATGAGGCGGGCCAGGCCGTGAGCGACATCGTCTCGGCGGGCATCGTGCCCGCCGCCGCCGAGATGATGGACCAGCTGGCGATCGAAGCCGCCGAAGGCGCGACCCACGCCGGCTATCCGCGCGACGCCGGCGCAGCGCTTGTCGTCGAGATCGACGGTGCGCGGACCGAGTGCGCGGCGCGCTTCAATCAGGTGGTCGAGCTCTGCGAGCGCAATCGCGCGACGGCGATCCGCGTCGCCGGCGACGAGGCCGAACGCCAGCTCATCTGGAAGGCGCGCAAGAGCGCATTTGCGGCGATGGGCCGTGTCGCAAGCCACTACTACGTGCAGGATGGGGTGATCCCGCGCACCCGCCTGCCCGAGGTCCTGCGCCGGATCGACGAGCTCGGACACGAGTACGGAATGCGCGTGGCCAACGTCTTTCACGCGGGCGACGGCAACCTCCATCCCTTGATCTGTTACGACGGCGCCGACCAGGCGGCCCGCGCGGAGGAGCTTGCGGGCAAGATCCTCGACGTCTGCGTCGAGGCCGGCGGCTCGATCACCGGCGAGCACGGCGTCGGCTTCGACAAGAAGGGCTACATGCCGCGCATGTTCTCCGAGCCCGACCTCGACGCCTTTCAGCGACTGCGCTGCGCCTTCGACCCCGGAGGCCTGGCCAACCCCGGCAAGGTCATGCCGACGCCGCGGCTCTGCGGCGAAGTGCCCGGCCCCTACCGTGAGCATCCACTCGAACGCGCCGGCGTCGCGGAGCGTTTCTAGGTCGATGGTCGCCGAATCGCCGACGACGTACGAGGCCGCCGCCGAGCTGCTGCGCTCGAGCGCCGAACGCCGGCTGCGGGTACGGATGCGCGGCGGCGCCACCAAGCTGTCGTGGGGCGGCGCCGTTGCGGATCCGGACGTGGAGCTGTCCACGGGCGGGCTCGATCGAATCGTCGAGCACAATGCAGGCGACCTGACCGCCGTCCTTCAGGCCGGCCTGCCGATCGCCACAGCCCAGAGAGTCTTCGCCGAAGCCGGACAACGATTGTCGCTGGACCCACCGAGCGGCGATGGCGCGACGGTCGGCGGGCTCGTCTCCAGCGGCGACAGCGGTCCGCTGCGACATCGCTACGGCGCCCCCCGCGATCTCGTGATCGGTGTGACCGCCGCGCTCGGAGAGGGCACCGTCGCGCGCGCGGGTGGCAAGGTGATCAAGAACGTCGCCGGCTACGACCTGGCGAAGCTGTTCAGCGGGTCGCTCGGCACGCTCGGGGCGATCGTCGAGGTGGCGGTGCGGCTGCACCCCCTCCCCCCCGCCACGGCCACGCTGACGGCGCGCTCCGACGACCCGAGCTCGCTTGCGGCCGCCGCCGCGCGGCTCGCACACGCATCGCTCGAGCTCGAGGCGCTCGATGTCGCGTGGGAGGAGGGCTCGGGCACGGTGCTTGCCGGCTTCGGCGGCGCCACCGCGGCGGAGCAGGCCACCGCGGCGGGCCGCTTGCTGTTCGGCAGCGGGACAGAGGCCGGCGTCGTGACCGACGACGCCCCGCTGTGGCAGCGCCAGCGCGATCGCCAGCGCTCCCCGGACGGGATCGCCCTGCGCATCTCGGCAGTGCCGAGTGCGCTGGAAGATGTCCTGCGAGCGGCCGACGACGTTGGCGGTGCTCTGGTCGGCAGAGCCGCCCTCGGCCTGCACTGGCTGACGCTGGCCGCCGCCGACCCCGCGGCGGCAGCCGCGACGGTTGCGCGCCTGCGTTCGAGCCTCGCCCCGGCGCCGTGCGTAGTACTCGACGCCCCGCCCGCGGTGCGCGAGGCGGTCGACGTCTGGGGGCCGATCGACGAGCCGACGCTGGCGCTGATGCGCCGCGTCAAACGGCGTTTCGACCCTCGCGCTGTGTGCAATCCCGGCTGCTTCGTCGGAGGAATCTGATGGCCTCGGCGCAACCCGGCGTCGATCAGCCGCGGCAACCGTCGGTCGAGCTGATCGAGGACTGCGTGCAC
>DASZZG010000060.1:0-5876 GCA_035543355.1 Solirubrobacteraceae bacterium
CACAGGTGTGCAAAAACTCCTGCAAACGCGCTTTCGGGGGTTGCGTCATACCGTTCTCAAACCGCGTTGGGCGCTGCGGGAGGCCCGATCGGTGGGCGCCGATGGACGCCGCTGAGGCGTGTTCGCCGGCGCTCGGTGCGCACGTATGCTGCGCTGATGAGCTGGGAGCGGGAGCTGGCCGAGTTGCGCCGGCGGGAGGAGCTGGCGCGTGCGATGGGCGGGCCCGAGCGCGTCGCGCGTCAGCACGCGAGCGGCCGCCTGACGGTGCGCGAACGGATTGAGCGACTGCTCGATCCGGCGAGCTTTCACGAGATCGGCGCGCTCGCCGGAAAGGCGACCTACGACGGCGGCGAGCTGAGCTCCTTCCTGCCGGCGAACATGGTCATCGGCGAGGGGCGCATCGCCGGTCGCCGCGCGATCGTCCAAGGCGACGACTTCACGGTTCGCGGCGGCGCCGCGGATGCCGCGATCTGGGAGAAGATGGTGCACGCCGAGCGGCTCGCCCACGATCGCCGTGTGGCGCTCGTGCGGCTGGTCGACGGAACGGGCGGCGGCGGCAGCGTCAAGTCGCTCGAGACGATGGGCTTCTCTTACGTGCCGCCGCTGCTCGGCTGGGACCTGCTGGTGGACAACCTGAGCACCGTGCCAGTGGTCGCCGCCGCGCTCGGGCCTGTCGCGGGCCTCGGCGCGGCGCGAGTGGTGATGGCGCATTTCTCGGTGATCGTGCGCGGCAGCGCCCAGCTGTTCATCGCCGGGCCGCCCGTCGTCGCCGCCGCGATGAGCGAGTCGCCGGACAAGGAGCAGCTCGGCGGCGCACGGCTGCAGACGCGCGCGGGAGCGGTCGACAACGAGGCGGCGGACGAGGACGACGCGCTCGATCAGCTGCGCCGCTTCCTCTCCTATCTGCCCGACAATGTCTGGGAGGCTGCGCCGCGCCGTCCGACCGGCGACCCCGCGGACCGTCGTGAGCAGGAGCTGCTCGGGACGATCCCGCGTGACAGCCGCCAGCCCTACGACATGCGGCGCGTGCTCGAGGCGATCCTCGACCGCGGCTCGCTGATGGAGCTGGGCGCGCGCTACGGCCGTCCGCTGATCACGGGGCTTGCGCGGCTCGACGGGTGGCCCGTCGGCGTGCTGGCTTCCGATCCGAAGCACTACGCCGGCGGCCTGACCGCCGACGCATCGGACAAGCTCGCGCGCTTCTCCGACATCTGCGACCAGTTCCGCCTGCCGGTCGCCAATCTCGTCGATCAGCCGGGGTTCGTGATTGGCTCCGAAGCCGAGCGGGCCGGCACGATCCGCCGCGGAGCGCGCGCCCTCTGCGCCGTCGAGCAGGCGACGGTGCCCTGGGCGACCGTGCTCGTGCGCAAGGTCTTCGGCGTCGCCGGAGCGGGCCTGTCGACCGGCTCGGCGCGCTACGCCTGGCCTTCGGGCGACTGGGGCTCACTGCCGATCGAAGGAGGGATCGAGGCCGCCTACCGGCGCGACCTCGAAGCCGCCGACAACCCGGCGCAGCTGCGTGACCAGATAGAACAACGGCTGAACGCGGTTCGCTCCCCCTTCCGCACGGCGGAGCGCTTCGGCATCGAGGAGATCATCGACCCGCGCGACACGCGGCCGCTGCTGTGCGACTGGGCGCAGCGCGCACACGAGCTCGTGCGCCACGAGCTGGGCGACGGGCCGAAGGCGCGTGGCCTTCGCGTGTAGCGGTCGCCGAGGCATATGCTGCATGTGGATGCGCTGGCTCTTCGCCTGCATTGTGGCCGCGGCGCTGGCGACCGCGACGGTCGCCCCGGCGGCGAGCGCCGCGCCGCCGCGCGCGCATTCCGCGGCCGCCCAGCGTCGCTCCCACGGCCAGCGCCGGCACGGTCGCAATCCCTGCGCGCCGCAGCGCAAGCGGCGCAGGAGACAGAAACGAGCGCACGGCGCGAAGCGGAGCCAGAGACGGGGCCAGAAGCGACCGAGCAACGCCGGAGGCTGCCCGCAGGCCGGCGGGACGGTGACGACGACGCCCGCGCTGCGCGCCGGCGTCGGCCGCGCCGACATCACGCCGCCAACGGGCTATTACATGCAGGGCTGGGTCCGCTCGGACGCCAAGACGACCGGACAGCACACCCGCCTGTTCGCCCGCGTGATCGTCCTCGAGGAGCACGGGCGCAAGCTCGCGCTCGTCGCCGAGGACCTCAACGGGATCGCCGGAGGCATGCTTGTCGATGCCGCGGCGCTCGTCGCCGATCGCGGGTTCAGCGAGCGCAATGTCCTGGACTCGGCGTCGCACACGCACGCCGCCCAGGGCCAGTACTTCAACTTCGGCACCTACAACACCGTCTTCCCGACCACGGGGACGCTGACGTCCTTCAATACCGCGGGCGATCCCCAGCTGTACGGCTTCATGGTGCGCCAGCTCGCCGCGGCGATCCGGCGCGCCGATGACAATCTCGGGCCGGCGGTGGCTGCCTGGGGCACCGGCGAGTTGCTCGGCGTCACCCAGAATCGCTCACTCGAGGCGCACCTTGCCAACTACAACGTCTTTCTCCCCCCGGGGCAGGGGATGGTCTCGCAGGATCCGATGGGCTATCCCAACACGATCGATCCGTCGGTCGACGTTCTGCGCGTCGACAGGGTGGAGGGCGACCGCCATTTCCCGATCGGCATGTGGTCGAACTTCGCCGACCACGGCACGGTCAACAAGTTCACCTTCCACTATTACAACGCCGACCACCATGGCGCCGCCACGCGCGTGATCGAGGACACCCTGCGCTCGTCGGGGCACGTGCCCGCCTCGCAGGACGTCGTCGACGCCTATGGCAACGGCGACGAGGGCGACATGTCGGCGGGTCTGGGCCGCAGCGGCCCGGTGGCGGCCGACGACGTCGGGCGCCGCGAGGCCGCCGCGATGCTCAAGCTGTGGAGCGACGTCGGCTCCCAACTCTCGGGCGACCTGCCGCTGGACCTCCGCTGGACGCGGATCTGCTTCTGCGGGCAGGAAACCGAGGGCGGAGCCGTGGCGAGCGTGCCCGTCGTCGGGTTGCCGCTGACGACCGGCTCGGAAGAGGGCCGAGGCCCTCTCTACGACATCACTCAGACCTCCTTCGAGGGTGTCCACGCGCCGGTTTCGGCTGGCCCCCAGGGCGACAAGATCCCGTTCTTCCCCGATGCCACCGGCACGACGCCGCGAGCGGTGCCGTTGATGGCGGTGCGCATCGGCGATCGGATGATCGTCTCGGTCCCCGGGGAGATGACCGTCGAGATGGGCCGGCGGGTCAAGGCCGCCGTTGCGGACGCGAGCCGTGCCGCGGGCATCAAGCAGGTCGTAATCTCGGGGCTCGCGAACGAGTACCTCCAGTACTTCACAACGCCCGAGGAATACGACCAGCAGCACTACGAGGGCGGCTCGACGCTGTTTGGCCGCGTCGCCTCCAATCTGCTCAAGGGCGAGCTGACGGACCTCGCGGGGCGGCTCGTCGCAGGGCAGCCGGCGCCCGAGCCGTATGCCTTCGACCCGACCAACGGCTTCAAGGCCGACAACACAGCGTTCGATTCCGGCGCCACGGCGGCAACCGCCACGCAGCAGCCGAACGACGTCCACCGCCTGGTGCAGACCAGCTTCGCCTGGCAGGGAGGCCAGAGAGGGTTCGACCGGCCTCTGGACAAGCCGTTCGTGACGATCCGCGTGAAGGACTCCAACGGCGCTTGGGCGCGGGTGACCGATGACCTCGGCCTGCAGGTCCTCTGGAAGGTCGACGCCGCGGGCGTCTACACGGCGATCTGGGAGGTGCCGCTCGACGCTCCGGCGGGAACCTACGAATTCCTGATCACCGCGAACGGCTACAAGCTTGAGTCGCATCAGTTCGCGGTCTCCCCGCTTGCCGGTATCGCGCTCGAGCCTTTCGCTGCCGGCGCCGGCAGCGCCGGCGTGACGCTGAGCTATCCGCCGAACAAGGAAGTAATGGCGCTCGCCGGCGACGGGACCGACATCACCCTTCACCCAGCGGCGCCCGACGGGGGCAGCGTGACGTTCCTCGTCGACGGCAAGCGCCAGGTGGTCGACCGTCCATCAGGCGCTCGCTTCACCGTCACGGCGCCGGCCGGAGCGCATGTGACGGTGCCCGCAGGCGGTGCGCGCGATCGCTACGACAACTCCAACCCCGATCCACTCGTCCTGGCACCTTGAGCGACGAGTCCCCAGAATCCGGCACCGACGTCTCGCCGAAGGAGGTCTCCGAACGCCTGGCTCGCGGCGAGATCCAGCTGATCGACGTGCGCGAGACCTACGAGCACGCCGCCGGCCACGTCGCGGGCGCGCGCCACATCGAGCTGCCGCTGCTGACCGCCGAGGCCGAAACGATCGACCGCGACCGCCCGGTCGTCTTTCTCTGCCGCGTGGGCAACCGCTCGCGGATGGCGACGGAAGCATTCCGCGGCGCCGGCTACGACGCTCACAGCATGGCGGGTGGAATCGTCGCCTGGGTCGAGGAAGGGCTCCCGCTCGAGCCCGAGGACGGGCGCATCGCCGACCACTGAAGAACTTATCGCCGACGCCGGCGAGGATCAGGCAAGCGCAGAAGGGACGACAGACAACTTCGATTGAGAGGAGAAGGGAATGGCAACAACGACGTCAGCCCAGCGGCAGGGGGTCGAGGGAGATCCACTGCGGCACCACAAGCACTATCAGGACGGCGACAACGGCGCTCGTCCGGAGAGCAGCTTCATGGAGCGCCTCTCGGAGGCCGTCGCGAGCGGGATGGGGACGGTCGGGTTCCTCCTCGTCAGCTCTGCGGTGATTATCGCCTGGGTGATCGCCAACCACGTCGTCCATTTCTTGAGCGATTCGTGGACGGGGCTACTCAATGGGAAGGGTTTCGATCCTGCGCCGTTCATCCTGCTGAACCTCGTCTTCTCGGCGGTGGCGTTCTACACTGGCGCGCTGGTCATCATCGCCCAGAAGGCGCAGACGAGGACGGACAGGGCAAACGAGGAGGCGGCGGCGAAGCATCGCGAGGAGCTATCCCAGTTTCAAAACAACTTGCTCCAGAAGAACACCGATGTCACCGAGCAGATCCACACCCTGACCGAGAAGGTGAGCTCCCTGACCGAGCAGGTTCACGCAGCCACCTGCGGGCGCCCATCTTCCAGTTGATGGCGAGTGGGATGCCGGTGTCCTTTACGGCTGCAGCAGGAGCTTACGATTCGGCGATGACGCCTGGCGCTCCCAGGCCTCGCCGATGCGCTCGAGCGGCAACAGCTCGTAGTCGATCGTCAGCCGTCCCGCGGCGGCGTGCTCGAAGATCGCCTCGAGCGCCGCTGCCCGCACGTCTTGGGGGACGGCGAAGTTCGTGTGGCCGAGGATCGCCAGCGGCGTGTTGCGAATCCGGTCCGAGGTCAGCGTGGCCTCGGCGCCCGCCGACTCGCCGAGCTGAACGAGCCGGCCATACGGCTTGATCGCGTCGAGCGCGGCGACCGCGGGATCTCCCCACAGCGGATCGACGATGACGTCGTAGCCATCGCCGCCCACCGCCTCGCGCAGGCTGTGCGCGAACGCTTCGCCGTCGTCCGATAGCGCCACGGTCGCGTCGGCTCCGAGCTCGCGCCCGCGCTCGAGCGCCGCCGCGTTGCGCCCCGCGGCGACGACCCGACCCGCCTTCAGCAGCCGCGCCGCCTGCACGGCGATCTGGCCGACGGCCCCGCTGGCGCCGAGCACGAGCACGTGCTCACTGGGCGCGAGCTTGGCGCGCCACTCGAGCGCCAGCCACGCGGCCAGTCCGGCGACGCCGAGCGAAGCGGCAAGCGCTTCGTCAAGGCCTTCCGGCAGGCTGACGGTGGCGTCCCGCGGGACTGCGACGCGCTCCGCGAAGGCGGATCCGCCGCCAAAGTAC
>DASZZG010000061.1:0-5764 GCA_035543355.1 Solirubrobacteraceae bacterium
GGGTTGTCTCCGGCCCGACCCCTGCCCTGCTTCGTCTCTGCGCGCGGAGCCCAGCGCGCACCCAACACAGGGCCGGCGGTGCTAAGCTCCGGTAGCTACCTCGGGGGCCACTTTGGGCGACATCGGGATCAAGGAACTAAAGAACACCGTCTCACGCGTGATCGATGAGGTTGAAGCCGGTGAGCGCGTCATCGTCACGAAGCGAGGGCGCCCAGCGGCCGTGATCATGTCGATCGAGGACGCCGAGGACTTCGTGCTTGCGCACGCCGAGGAGTTCGTCGAGATGCGCCTGTCCGGTCGCAGAGCGCACCAGGCCGGCAAGTCGCTCGCCGTCGACGAGCTCTGAGCCCCAAACGTCGCCGCCAGTTGGATAGTCGCGTCCGATGAGCGACGCCCCGTACGAGCTCCGCCTCGCACCCGCGTCAGCGCGACAGCTGAAGAAGCTTGACGCCCAGACGCGCGACCGTACCCTCCAAGCGCTGCGCGCACAGGGCTCCCGCGCGGCCGCTGCGCGTTCGGGCAGGCGGGGAGGGAAGCGCGTCAAGGCGCTTCGCGGGCGCACCGATCGGTTCTTCCGCCTGCGGGTCGGCGAATACCGCGTGATGTACGACGTCATCGACGAGGAGCGCACGCTGCTCGTGCTCGGCGTCGTCCACCGCCGCGACCTCGAACGCTGGCTACGCGGACGCTGACCACCAGCCGCGGTTTCAGACCCGGAGCGCCTGGACGCGTGAGCGCGTGGGGCAGCTCCAGGCCGCCACGGCAACTACGCGGCGTCGATCACCACGTTCTCCTCGCCCAACCAAAGCGGGGACCGTGGCAGGTCGATGAAGCGCTGCTCGTCCTCGAGCAGCTCCTGGCCTGCGGCCTGACCCTCGTCGCTCGAGAACGCCGCGACCAGCTCCTCGAGGCTGTCCCACCACAGCTCGGCTACGCCGTCGTAGAAGCGCGGCTCGCTGCCTCGCGGGCCGGCGAGCGCCTCGTCGAGGTCCGTGTCGCGCGCATGCACCTGGACGTAGCGACGGATGCGAAGGGCATCGGCGTGACGCTTCACGAGCGCAGCGTGCTGCTCGCGCCAATAGCGCTGGAACTGCTCACGAGTCATGTCCTCGCGGCGACGAAGAGTGAACACCAGCTTGATCATCGGTCTCCTTTGGTTCTCTGGCATGGCGGACTGTTCTAGACCCAGCGCTCGAACCGTGGCGCGGCGGGATCTTCGACGATCACGTGTTGCAGATCGAGCTCGGGATCGAGGTCGGGTGCG
Organism: Solirubrobacteraceae bacterium; assembly: GCA_035543355.1. Taxonomy (GTDB): domain Bacteria; phylum Actinomycetota; class Thermoleophilia; order Solirubrobacterales; family Solirubrobacteraceae; genus DASZZG01. Next base: position 1,265 of record DASZZG010000061.1, read on the forward strand.
TCGCTACGGCGGTGAGCGCCGCGGCTCTCGCGGCGCGCCAGCGCGGACGTGGCGATCATCGGCACGAGTGGGTGCTCCTGCTCGGCGAGCAGGGCGCGCAGGCCTTCCTCGTTGCGTTCGATGCCCGCGTTGCGCCACAGCGCTTCCCGCGTTTCGCGCGTCGGCAACTCCAGCGCCAGCGGCTCAGGCGCGGGGTCCCGAGAGGATGCGGCCGCGGACTGGGGCTGTTCGAGCGCTGCAAGCGCAGCGCGGCGGCCGAAGACGAAGCATTCGCTGAGCGAATTCGAGGCAAGCCGGTTGGCTCCGTGCAGACCGGTGCAGGCGCACTCGCCGATCGCGAACAGTCCCGGGACCTGCGTGCGGCCATGCAGGTCCGTGGCGATCCCGCCCATCAGATAGTGCGCCGCCGGGGCGACCGGCACCAGTTCGCGCTGCGGATCGACTCCCGCCGCGCGCAGCACCTCGACCACGTTCGGGAACAGCGCGGGGTCGACCATTCGCATGTCGAGCCAAACGGCGCGCTCGCCGCTGCTCGCCAGGCGCGCCGCGATCGCGCGTGCGACCTCATCGCGTGGCGCCAGTTCGTCGACGAAGCGCTCGTGTTGAGCGTCGAGCAGCAGTGCGCCTTCGCCGCGAATCGCCTCCGTGATCAGAAAGCCCTCCCGCCGCGGCAGACCCGCGACTGCCGTCGGGTGAAACTGCATCAGCTCGAGGTCCGCCAGTGCGGCCCCGGCCGCAAGCGCCAGCGTCAACCCGCTGCCGACGGAGCCCGGTGGATTGGTGGTGCGCGACCACAGCGCCGCGGTCCCGCCGGTCGCCAGCACGACGGCCCCGGCGGCAAGGGTCCGTCCGTCGTCGCAAACCAGTCCCACGCAGCGGCCGCCGGAGGTCCAGATCGCGCCGCCCCGCCGGCCTTCGAGCACATCGATCTTGTCGTGGCGCGCGGCCAGTGCCGAGAGCTCGCGGCTCACTCGGCGTCCGGTCGCCGAGCCGCCGGCGTGAGCGACGCGGCGAACCGAGTGACCGCCCTCGAGACCCAGCGCCAGCCGTCCCATGCGGTCGGCGTCGAAGATAACTCCGAGACGTTCGAGATCGCGTACGCAGTCGGGCGCCTCTTCGCAGAGGACTCGCGCAGCCGACTCGCGCACGCTGCCGCGGCCGGCGGCGACCGTGTCGGCGAGATGGCGCTCTGGCGAGTCGTCGGCCGCCAGCGCGGCGGCGAGGCCGCCCTGCGCCCAGTACGAGGCGGCCTGCGCGAGCGGCGTGGCGGAGACGAGTACGACGCGCGCGCCCGAGCGCGCTGCGGTCAGCGCGCAGTAGAGCCCAGCGGCCCCGGCGCCGACAACCACGAGATCGTTGCGCTCAGGCGGCAAGCCACTACGTTATCCGCGTGGCCGCGCCGGTCTACCTTCGCCATCCCTCGTCGCTCCGTCACGAGACCGGCGCGCACCCCGAGCGGCCGGCCCGGATCAGCGCGATCGAGCGTGAGCTCGAGCGCCGCGATTGGCTCGGGCTCGACCTCGTCGAGGCGCCGAGCGTCGACGACAAGGTGCTTGCGGCGGTGCATCCGCCGGAGCACGTGGCCGCTATCCGCGAGCTGTGCGCGCGCGGTGGAGGGGCGCTCGACGTCGACACGGTCGTTTCGCCCGGCTCCTACGAAGCGGCGCTGCACGCCGCCGGCGGCGCCGTCGCGCTCGTCGACATCCTGCTCGCGGGAGCCGACGACGGCCGGCCGCGTGCGGGGTTCTGCGGGCTTCGGCCCCCAGGACACCACGCGGAGGCGGCACGCGCGATGGGTTTTTGCCTGTTCAACAACATCGCGGTCGCGGCACGTCACGCGCTGCGACACCACGGCCTCGAACGCGTATTGATCGTCGACTGGGACGTGCACCACGGCAATGGCACGAACGACATCTTCCATGGCGACGCCGGCGTGCTGTACGTGTCGCTGCACCAGTCGCCGCTTTATCCCGGCACCGGCGGCGTCAATGACGTGGGAGTGGGCGCGGGGGAGGGGTTCACGATCAACTTGCCGCTCCCGCCGGGCTCGGGCGATGCCGAGTTCTGCTCGCTGGTCGAGCACGTGGTCGCGCCGGTGGCGCGCGAACATCGACCTCAATTGCTGCTGATCTCCGCTGGCTACGACGCTCACCGCGAGGATCCGCTCGCCGACTGCGAGGTGACGGAGGCGGGGTACGCGGCGATGACGACAACGCTCCGGCAGGTGGCGGAAGAGCACGACGCACCCGTCGGAATCGTGCTCGAGGGAGGCTATGCGCTTGACGCGCTGGCCCGGTCGGTGGCGGTCACGCTCGAGTCGCTGTGCAGTCCCGGCGCGACGGGAGCTCCGCGCGCGCCCGTGCATCCGCTCGCCGCCGCGGCCGCGCGGCGACTCTCAGGCTCGTGGCCCTCGCTCGGCGTACTGGCGGGCGACCTGCCGTCGGGCGCGTAGGCCGGTCAAGAGCCTTTCCACTGGGAGGTTTGGCGAAACGAGGCGACACTCGCCACGGCTACTCCGGCAGCCCCACGGCTTCGAGTGCCTCAGCCTTTCGGCGGTACTCGGTGACCACGGCGATCTTGCCGGCCCGGACCGTGATAACCCACGTTTCTCCCTGCCGCTCAGCAACCTCAACGCCACTTTCCTTTCCGCGGCCCCACCAGTTCAACGGCACGACGACCTGATCTCCCGCCTCGATGAACTCAAGCGGCTCCATGCCGAGGTCGTCGAACGTCTCCTCAAATCTGCGGAACAGCCCCCTGACCTCGTCCTGGCCGCGGAAGACGCCTGCGTCGGGGAAGTCTGGCCTCAGCGTCCACTCGATACCGGGATCGAGGACCTCCACCAGAGCGTCCGTGCCACCGCGGACCCACGTTTCGAAGCTCCTGCGTACCACCTCCACGTTCTCTTGCGACATGACCGCCCAGTATCCCGCAGGCGAGCCGACTACGCCGCCGGCGGCACGGCTCGCGCCCTGGCGAGCGCGCACGCAATCTTGGCGAGGATCGTCAGGTCGGCGTGAAGCCGCACCCGGTCCCGCGAGCGCTCGGTGTGGCCCTGCTAGCGCGTGGAGCGCGTGTTCGGCGAAGTGAGCGCCGGCGTGGTGGCCGTCGAGGGGTTGGTCTTCGGCGCGTTGGCCTTCGAGCGCGCCTTGCCGCCCTTCCTCGTTTCAGGGGTGGTGGGAGTTGACGTAGCGCCGGGAGCCGGGGCCGTCGGCGTCGAGGCGGTCGGCGGCGGCGTGGCGGTTGGCGAGGTCGTCGTTGGCGCCCCGGGGGTGGACGGCGAGGGGACGGCCGTTGGGGGGGAGTCGAAGGTAGTCCGAACCTCGATCTTGCCGTTGCCCGAGGCTGCGATGAAGCCGATCGCCCCTCCGGCCACCAGCAGGACCAGCACGCACGCGGCGGCAGCGAGCGCCAGGCGCCAGTTCGGGGTCGGCACGATCCGCGTCGTCGCGGCGTGGCCGCACTCCAGGCACCAATCCTGATCGGGGGCGAGATCCGCTTCGCAGCGAGGGCAGCGCCGGCCGGGCGCCGGCTCGGTGGGGGCCGTCACCGGGAGGGCTCGTCAGCGCTGTCGTCCGGAGCGGCGGCGGTGGGCGCGGCCGAAGCTTCCGGCGCGGCGTTCTCCGCCTGTGCCGTGGCGGGCGGGGGCTGTGGCGCGGCGGCCGGGGCTGGAGCCGGCGCCGTGGCGGGCTCCGGCTGCGCCACGCGCGAGGCGATCGGAGCGCGCGTCGCCCCCTCGCGGAGAACGGCGCCGCAGTCTGAGCAGAAACGCGCGTCGCTCGCGTGCAGCGCCCCGCAGCGGGAGCAGATGCCGCCGATTCCGGGCAACCGTAGCTCGCGCAGCTGCTGGCGGTCCTCGAGCAGCGTCTCGAGCGCGCGTAGCTCGCTGTCGGTTGCCACGAGTTGGGCCACCTTCTCGTCGACCAGGTCGTCGCGCTCGCGTCCGAGGCGGCGCATCTCGAAGCTGAGGCCGCCGAGGTCGCGCAGCTCGAGCTCCCGAAGCCGGCGCAGGAAGCGCAGGCGGCGCCTCACCTTCGCGCGATTGCGAAAGCTGTCGGTGGCCGGCGGGGTGGTGTCCTCGACGAGCGCGCCTGCGGCGAATTCAGTCGTCGCCTGCTCGTCGTCGGACTCCGCTTGGCGCCGGCGAAAGATGCGTGCAGGAAGGCGCCTCATGTCCGTGAGGCCGCGCCGTGCCGCCGCAGCCGGCCGGCGAGTATAGCGGCGCCTGGGTGTCTCCACCGGTCCCCCCGGCGCGTCCGATCGTGACGTTCGTCGCAGCGACTGCTGGCTTTTCTTACATCAGCGTCTGGTGACGGCACGAGTCCGATCGAAGACTGCGGGCAACGACCACGACCAGGAGGATCGAGATGCTTTACCGAACGATCGGAAGGACGCACGCCGCCCTGGCGGAGCTCGCAAGGCAGGTACGAGGTCAGGGAACCGTCGAGTACGTTGCGCTGATCCTGCTCGTCGCGATCGTGCTCGCAGGAGTCGTCACGG
>DASZZG010000062.1:0-6922 GCA_035543355.1 Solirubrobacteraceae bacterium
GGACGGCGAGGTAGGCGGCCGCGAGCAACGTGAAGGCGCCGCCGAGGACGACGAGGATGTGGGCGGCCGGCAGGTATTGCGCACCGAACGCCAGCCGAATCACGAGGCGCGGGGCGAAGGCGCAGATCAGCATTGCGGGCACCGCCACGATCGCCAGCACACCCAGCGCTCGTGCCAGCACCGGCCTCGTGTCCCGCCCGTCATCTGCGCGCCGCGCCGCTTCGGGGACCAGATACAGGCCGATGCCCACGGCGATCCAGAACATCACCTTGGCCGCGACGCCGGCGGCGGCGTACGCGCCGGCGCGCGAGCCGCCGATCTGGTGCTTGACGAGGATCACGTCGATCTGCTGCAGCACGACCAGCAGCGTCAGGCCGACGACCGGCGCCCACGCACCCCACACCAGTTCCCTGAGCCGCTCGCGGCCGGCGCCGGAGGGGCGCGTCATGCGGTGATCGAGCACGCGCGACAGCGCCAGCGCGATCGCGATGATCGCCAGCGGCATGCCGAGGAATGCGCCTGTGACGCCGCCTCCGAGCTCGGCCAGTGCGATCCCGAATACGAGGCGTCCGAGCGCCTCCAGCACGATCGAGATTCCCAGTGGCTTGTAGGCGCGCATGCCCTGCAGCACGCCGCGCTGGATCGACAGCAGCACCCACAGCACGGCGCCGGGCACAGTGGCCGCGGCGGCCCAGCTTTCGCGTACGTTCATCAGCGAGGCGAGCGGATGACGCAGCAGAGCCGCGGCCGCGGCCGCGGCGACCGTCGCGAACAGCAGGCGATGGGTCCAGTGGGCGAGCGTCGCCGACAGCTCTTCGGGGCCGCCCAGCCGCCCCTGGGCGACCTCACGCGCGGCGGCCACCTGGAGCGACAGGCCCGGCACCGAGAGAATCAGGAAGGCCGAGATCAGCGCGGCCAGCGAGCCGTAGCGATCGGCGCCCAGAATGTGCGTGATCGCCACCGTAAACGCCAGGCCGAACGCCACCTGCACGACGAAGGCGCCTGCCAGGCCCGCCGCCTTGACCGTCTCGGACTCGAGCAGCCCCGTGGGCGGAGTCCGGGGCGAGACGCTGGCCACTCGGATCACCGTAGCGGAAGCGGCGCCGCCTCGTTGGATAGCCTAGGCGGCCATGTCCCGCTCGCGCATCCGACCCCTGCTCGCGCTCTTGGCGGCGTTCGCGCTGCTCGCACTGCCGACCGCGGCCGCCAGCGCCGCCGGCGGTGCCGGCGCCGGCAGCCTGGACGCGCAGATGGCCCGACGCAAGACGCCCGGGCTGAAGAAGCGCCCACCGATCAAGCTCCCACACCGGCGCCCCCGTCAGGGACCGGCTCGTCAACCCGCCAAGTCGAACCAGCGCGTCCTGGCGAAGACGGGTGCCGAGCCCGCTTTGGTCGCGCTCGCCGGCGCAGGACTGCTGCTCTGCGGTGTCGGCATGCGGATGCGCCTGCGCGTCGACGGCGCCTGACACGCTGCCGCGCCGGTGGACGCGCGCGAAAGCCTTGGTCCCGAGCAGACGGAGGCACTCGGAGCCGAGCTCGCCGGTTCGCTGACCCCAGGCGATGTCGTGCTCGTGTCGGGAGAGCTGGGCTCGGGCAAGACAACGCTCGTGCGCGGCGCCTGCCGGGCGCTCGGCGTGCGCGGGCCGGTCACCAGCCCGACCTTCGCCCTCGCGCGGCGCTACGACGGCGATGTTCAGGTTGCTCACGTCGACCTCTACCGGCTGGGAACGCTCAACGACGAGGTCCCCGGCCTGCTCGACGATTACGTCGATCCCGAGACCGTCGTGTTCGTCGAATGGCCCGAGGTCGCCGAGTCGACCCTGGAGCGCGTCGCGCGGCGTGTTCGGATCCGGCATCGCGGCGGCGACAGGCGCCTGATCGAGGTCGCATGACGGTCGTCCTCGGCTTCGACACGGCGACGGCTGCGACCGCGGTGGCGGTGGTGCGCAGCGGTTCGCAGACGATCGAGCTGCGCCACGAACCGGCCGCGGGCGAGCGGCCGGGGCACGCGACGCGGTTGCTGGGGCTCGTCGACGAGGTGTTGCGCGCGGCGGCAATCGAGCTCGAGGCCGTCGATCAGATTGCCGTGGGCGTCGGCCCGGGCAGCTTTACCGGCCTGCGCATCGGTATCGCGACCGCGCGCGCCCTGGCGCAGGGAAGCGGGCGCCCGCTCTCGGGCGTCTCGAGCCTGCTGGCGCTGGCCGCCGGGGCGGCGCACGACGGGCCCGTGATGGCCGTGATCGATGCGCGCCGTGGGGAGGCGTTCGCCGCCCTCTACGAGCGCCTGACCGCACGCGTCGGACCCCGCGCGATGCGCCCCGAAGAGCTTGCCGAGCACGTATCCGGCGCGCCGGGGCCGTTGTTGGCGGTCGGCGACGGAGCGTTACGATTTCGTGCCGAGCTGGAGGCGGCAGGGGCGCGCGTGCCCGCGGAGAACGACCCGTCGCACGGAATCTCGGCGCGCCAGATCTGCCGCCTGGCTGCCGAGGGCCGAGCCGCGGTGACGGGCCCGGCCGGCGGCGGCGGGGTCACCCCGGACTATCAGCGCCGGCCCGACGCCGAGATCGCCCGCAACCGATGAGCCACCAACCCGACATCGAAATACGCCGGCTCAGCTACGCCGACTTGCCTCAGGTGCTGGCGATCGAGCGCCGCTCCTTTCCCACGCCGTGGTCGCTGGCGATGTTCGTGCTGGAGCTCTCCAAGCCCTCGGGGATCTGCCTCGCCGCGATCGTGCCGGATTCGCCGCGGCCGCTGGTCGGCTACCTGATCTGTTCGCGCTACGACACCGTCTGGCACCTGATGAACGTCTCAGTAGATCCCGATCGCCGGCGGAAAGGAGTGGCTCGCGGGCTGCTAGAGCGTCTGTTGGAGCGGGTCTCCGACCCGAACGCGCAATTCACGCTCGAAGTCCGCCGCTCGAACACCGCCGCGATCGCTCTCTACGAGGACTTTGGCTTCCGCGGCGGCGGAGCGCGCCGGCGCTACTACGCCGACACCGGCGAGGACGCCCTGATCATGTGGCGCACGCCGACCAGCGCACGCTTGGCCGGCGACGCTGAGCACCCGTGATCCTCGCCCTCGAGACGAGCTGCGACGACACCTGCGCGGCGGTCGTCGATGCCACCGGCGCGATTCTCGCCAACGTCATCTCGTCGCAGGGAATCCACGACCGCTACGGCGGCGTCGTGCCGGAGATCGCCTCGCGCCACCATCTCGAGCTGATCAACGCGGTGGTCGACGATGCGCTGCGGCGCGCCGGGTCGACGCTCGCCGATGTCCGGTTGGTTGCGGTCACACGCGGGCCGGGCCTGATCGGCGCGCTGCTCGTGGGGCTGCAGACCGCCAAAGGGCTGGCGGCCGCGCGCCGGCTTCCGCTCGCGCCGGTAGACCATCTGCACGGCCACGTCGCCGCCAATTTTCTTGCGCCGGCCGCGGTCGAGCCTCCGTTCGTCTGCCTGATCGCCTCGGGTGGGCACACGCTGCTGGCCCTCGTCCGCGAGCCGGGCGGCTTCGAGCTGCTCGGGCAGACGCTCGACGACGCCGCGGGCGAGGCGTTCGACAAGGGTGCACGCCTGCTCGGGCTTCCTTATCCCGGTGGTCCGGCGCTGGAGCGGCTGGCGCGCGATGGTGACCCTGAGGCGTTCGACTTCCCTCGCGCCAGCCGCGTCTCCGGGCTCGATTTCTCGTTCGCCGGGCTGAAGACGGCGCTGCTGTACAAGCTGGACGACCTCGGCGAGGCCGAGTCCCGGCGGCTTCGGACCGACCTTGCCGCCTCCTACCAGCGCGCGATCGTCGACGCGTTGCTGGCCCGCGCCGAGCGCGCCCTTGGGCAGTCGGGGATCGATCGGCTGGCGCTCGGCGGCGGGGTGGCGGCGAACGGCGAGCTGCGCGCGCGGGCGCGCGGGCTCGGCGCCGTGGTGGCGGTGCCCCCGGCCGAGCTCTGCACCGACAACGCGGCGATGATCGGCTCCGCCGCGCGCTTCGTCTCCGCACAGCCCTACCCGGACTATCTCGGACTGGACGCGTACGCGTCGGGCGACTACGGATCGTGACGCGATGACCACGGTGACGCTCTTCGGCAGGCCGGGTTGCCATCTCTGCGACCAGGCACGCGCGACCCTCGAGAGCATTGCTCGCGAACATCGCTTCGAGCTCGTCGAGCGAGACATCGAGTCAGACGATGCGCTGCTGCTCGCCTACCTCGAGCGCATCCCGGTGATCGCGATCGACGGCGAGGAGGCGTTCGAGCTGGTTATCGACGAGGCCGAGCTACGTCGCTACCTCGCTAGAGTCACGTAGATGATGCCTGCGATGTCAGCTCACGCATCGCGATGAGCTATCCCGAAGCCGCCGCGACGGCCGGGCCCGATGGCGGCGGCGACGAGCGACTCTCACTCGGTGTGGCGGCGCGCCTGTCGCGCTATCTGCAGGTGCTGACGCAGGCGCGCAAGATGGGCAAGGAAACGATCAGCTCGCAGGAGCTGTCGGACTACACGCACGTCAACTCGACGCAGATCCGTCGCGACCTCTCGGGCTTCGGCAAGTTCGGCAAGCGCGGAGTCGGCTACAACGTCGAGTCGCTCGTCTCGCAGATCCGCAAGATCCTGCGTACCTCGGGCCAGCACAACATTGCGCTGTTCGGCGCCGGACACCTCGGGCAGGCGATCGCGTCGTCGGACATCTTCGCCGACCACGGCTTCCGCGTCGTGGCGATCTTCGACAACGACCCCGCGAAGGTCGGGCAGGCGGTTGGGGCGCACAAGATCCGCCATCCCGAGGAGCTGAAGGCTGTAGTCCAGGACGAGGACATCGTCGTTGCGGTGATCGCGGTGCCGAGCGATGCCGCGCAGGCCCTGGCCGACCTGGTCGTCGAGTCGGGCGTGCGAATCATCTTCAACTACTCCGAGGCGCTGTTGCAGGTGCCTCCCGAAGTGACCGTCCACACTTCCAGCCCGGCAGTCGACCTTCTCTACGCGCTCTACTTCTACCTTACGTAGACCTCTCATCGGCCGGCAGGCGCCGGCGCCCCGCGCATTGAGCTTCGAACTCGAAACCGCCTACGAGACGTTCGCTATCTCCACGGACTTCACCGTGGGGCTCGAGGAGGAGTTCGCCCTGCTGGATCCGGTTACTCTCGAGCTGGCCCCGCGATTCGACGATCTGCGCTCCGCGGCGGATGCCGATCCCGTGCTCGCGGGATCGATCGCGGGCGAGTTGATCGAATCCGAGATCGAGATCCGCTCGGGGCGCGCCGACAACTTCGCCGACGCCGTCGTTCGCCAGCGCGATCACCGCCGACGGCTGTTCGCGCTTGCCGCGCAGCAGGAGGTGACGCTGGGGGCGACCGGCACCCACCCGTTCTCCGACTATCGCGAGCAGCCGATCATCGATACCGAGCACTACCGGCGTGTGGAGGAGGGGCTGCAGTACGTCGCCTGGCGCAACAACACCTTCTCGTTGCATGCCCACGTCGGCGTGCGCGGGGCTGACCGCGCCGTGCAGACCTGCGACCGGCTGCGCCCCGTGCTGCCGCTGCTGCTCGCGATCTCGGCCAACTCGCCATTCGTCGACGGCCGCGACTCCGGCCTGCACTCGGCGCGGACACAGATCTTCACCAAGTCGTTTCCGCGCTGCGGCGTTCCCGACGCCTTCGGCGGCTGGGACGACTTCGCGCGCTACATAGCGCTGCTCCAGCGCACCAACAGCATCGTCGAGTACACGCAAGTGTGGTGGTCGGTGCGGCCACACATCACGTTCGGCACCGTCGAGGTGCGGATCTGCGACGCCCAGATGACGGCCCCCGAGTCAGAGGCCGTGGCGGGGCTGATCGTCGCCTGCATTGCGCAGGCGGCACGCGACGCCGAGGAGGGAGTTCCCTACACCGACCTGCCGCGGCGCCTGATCGAGGAGAATTTCTGGCGCGCCATTCGCTATGGGCTGGACGGCCGGATGATCGACTTCGAACGCGGCGAGGAGTACCCGGCGGCCGAGGCGGTTGGCCGGCTGCTCGACTGGACAGCGCCGATGCGCGCCGAGCTGGGAATCGACCCGGCGTCGCCCGAGCACAACGGAGCTCAGCGCCAGCGGCGGATGATCGACGCCGGTGGATCCGTCGCCGACATCTATGGTGCGACAGTCGCGAAGACCCGTGAGACCTACGCCCCGGAGGTGGTAGCCCGTTGAGTGACGCCGCAGAATCCCAGCGCCAGCCGAGCGAGGAGGAGGTCCGCGAGGCGCTCGAGCGCGAGCTTGCGCGGATCAGCGCCGACGACATGGTGATGGAGAGCGCCGTCTCGATCATCAACCTCGGCGCGCGCCGCGCCGGGCTCGCGCCCGGGACCGAGTCCGAGCGCGATCCGGCGCAGTTGCACACGGCGATCGAGGCTGTGCGGGCGCTGTTGCCGGTGCTTGAGGGCGGGCGCCACGCCGACAAGCTGGCGCCCCTGCGCGATGCCCTGTCACGCTTGCAGTTGGCGTACGCATCGGCGCGCGAGCCCGACAAGCCGCCGGTCGGCAAAGACGATCGGGGTGAGGCGGAGGCTCCCGCCGCAGGCACTGGCGAGCCCACGGCGGAGCCCGGCAAGCCAGACGCCGGTCCCGCGCAGCGCAGCGGCCGACTGTGGGTTCCGGGACAGTGAACGGCTGTCCGGGCTAAGCGATTGAACTGCACCTGCAGCTGCTCCGCCGCACGCGACCGATAGACTCCCGGCGCTTTTGGAGGCAGGGTCTGAGCGCGACGAGCCGGGCCGCTGCCGTGCGAGATCCCCGCCGCCGGCCGTCTGCGCCCCGGCTACAAGCCCTTCGGAGGCCATTGCCTTGAGTAAATTCCTGACCGATCACGGCGTCGTCATCGCTCTCGTTTGCGCCGCATGCGCGGTGCTCTACGGCGCCCTGACAACGCGTTCGCTGCTTGCCCTGT
>DASZZG010000063.1:0-1683 GCA_035543355.1 Solirubrobacteraceae bacterium
CCCGCGCTTGCGAGCAGCTTGACCAGCTCGCACTGGGCGGGCGTGAAGTCCTGAAGGTCCTCGAGCAGCAGGTGGCGCGCGCGCGTGGCGGCGTGCGCGCGGAGGTCGCCGGCGTCGCGCAAGAGCCTGACGCCGCGCAGCAGCAGGCCGCCGGAGTCGAGCGCTCCTGCCTCCGCCAGCAGGCGCTCGTGCGCGCGGTAGAGCTCGGCGAACTCGCGCTCGCGCGCGGCCGTCGCCTGTTGCGCCTCGCTCCCGACCGGCAGCGAGGCGGCCCATCGAGCGAAGTCGTCGGCCCCGACGAGCTGCTCCTTGAGGGCGTCGATACGCTCGATCACCCGCGCCAGCAGCGCCGGAGTATTGCCGCCGAGGTCGTGTTGGCGCAGCGGCAATTCGTCGATCCCCGCCAGCAGCAGCGCGAGCCGATCCGCGTGCGAGGCGGTGACCGCGAACGGGTCGAGGTCGGCTTCGCGCGGATGTGCGCGCAGCAGGTCGAAGCACAGCTGCTCCGGGGTCACGACGGAAACGTCGTCTGCCGTCGCTCCCAGCTCGTCCTCGACCCGCGATCGCAGGACGGTCGCGCTGCGGACCGTCGCCGTGAGCGCGACTACCGTCACCGCAACCTCACCGCCGCCGATCAGCCGCGCGCAGCGTGCGACCAGCGTCGCTGTCCTGCCGCTGCCCGCCTCACCGATCACCAGCAGGGGACCGGGGTGCCCGGCCGCTTCGAGCTGCGCCGGAGTGAGCTTCTGGGACGGGGCTGGCACGTCCCTAGGATATGGAGCGGTGCCAGCCCCCTCTAACGTCGACTGGCTGCGGGTCTGCAGGACCGCCGCCGGGGAGCTCGGCGAGCTGCTCGATCGCACGCCGCACACGCGCGAGCGCGCGGTCGAGCTCGGCCGAGGCGAAGGCGGTGACCGCACGCTGGCGATCGACGCGCAGGCAGAGCGCATCGTCTTTGCTCAACTCGACGCGCTGCACGCCGCGGGGCACCGCTTTGCGGCGATTTCCGAGGAGCGAGGCGAGGTCGACTATGGCGACAGCGGCGTGCGCGTGGTGATCGATCCGATCGACGGCTCGCTCAACGCCAAGCGCCGGATGCCGCACCACTGCCTCTCGATCGCGGTCGCGCAGGGCTCGACGATGGCTGACGTCAGCTTTGCGTTCGTCTACGACTATGGCCCCGGCGAGGAATGGACGGCGCAGCGCGGCGCGGGCGCCCAGCTCAACTCCGAGCCGCTCGACACGGCGCTCGAGGAGCGGCGCAGCCGCGACGGCAAGCTCGAGCTGCTGGGAATCGAATCGGCCGACCCGCGCTGGGTGGCGGCCTCGATCGACCGGCTCGTTGCCGCCACCCGGCGGCTGCGCGCCGTCGGCTCGATCGCCTCCTCGCTCTGCCAGGTGGCTGCCGCGCGGATGGACGGGATGGTCTCCTTGCGCGCCTGCCGCTCGGTCGATGCCGCCGCGGGACAGTTGATCGTGCGCGAGGCGGGCGGTTACGCGGCGTTCCCGCGCTGTAGCGATCCGCTGGCGATGCCGCTTGACCTCAATGCGCACTCACCGGTGGTCGCCGCCCGCAACCCGGCGACGCTCGCCGAGCTCGCGATGGTGCCGAACGCATGATCGACTGGGGCCTGGCGGAGCGGATCGCGGTGACCGTCGCCGGTGATCCGCCGCACGTCTCAC
>DASZZG010000064.1:0-7220 GCA_035543355.1 Solirubrobacteraceae bacterium
TCCAGCATCGCTCGCCGCATCTGATCTAAGCCCCGCCAGCGGCCCGGATCACCGATGTCGGGGCCGATCCGCGCGAATTCGACCTGCGGGTCAAACGCTTCGACCGTAGCGAAATCGCCCTGGCTCCACCGGTCATACAGCCCGCGCAGAAGCTCGACGGCTTCCTTTGACATCGCGGCGGAGACTACCTCGAAGGCGATCGTCGCCGCCGTCCGCTCAGTGTTGGAATGGTGGTGATGCACCAGCGAAGGGAGCGCTGATGCTTCCCGGCAAAGGGGAAGGGACGCCTCCCGTTAGGCGCGGATCTCGTTGTGCAGCGGGATCTCGCGGACCTGGGGCTGCGGGGGACCGACTTCCTGGATCGCCTGGCCGAGGCGTCCCTGCATGAAGCGGTCGAAATCTTCGCGTGAGTTCCACACGTCGACGACGGTGAAGCCGTCTTGGGTGGCTCCAGCGCAGTGGAAGGTCTGGCCTTCGCCCAGTCGGCCGCCGCTCTCCTCGAGCTTGCGCATCACGGCGTCGTACTGCTCTAGCTGACCACCTGGGATATCGATGACGAGACACACGGTCATGGGCTCTCCTTCCGTTCGAACGCTGGGGACCCAGACCCTAGCGCCGATGTCGGGGGCATGTCCACGAGCAGGTCCGCGACGAGCGGTGCCTTCTCACGAGCGTGACGCAACGGTGGGCAAGCACCATGGAGACGCGAAGTGTTGCTTCAAGCCGAAAGCGGAAGCCCCCAGCGGAAGGGTCGAGACGCCTGCAGCGGACGAACTGCGGTCGTCTCTCCTGGCCAAGGCCACACTTCTGCAATGCCCTGCGCAAGCGCGCGTGATCTGACGAGCAACGTCTGGCGCTGCGTTTCGTCTGGACCGGGCGGGTCGACCGCGGCTCCGGGCGCGCCTTCTGCTTCGGCTTTTGCGGGAGTGAGGCCGCTCGCAGTTGGGCGGGGTCTGGTGGTGCGACACCGGTGCTACACTGGTCTGGTGCCAACGACCCGTCGTCGACATGCGATCACCGAGACGCCAGAGGTCCAAGCGGCGCTCGATGAGCTGCGCCGCGAGCTCCGAACGGACCGCGTCGAGCTGGGGGAACTCGTTGTTCTGGGCGCTGGCGCCAAGCTGGCGACGCTCCGCGCGCGGCGGGAGGGCGATGCGACCCTGCGACGACAGTTGGCTGACCGAGTGAGGTCGCGCACCGTGGCAGTCGATCGCAACGCCGCGGACGAGGTGCGGGCGTCGGGCTGGGCACGCGGGTGACGATCGAGCTGTTGCTGGACGACTCGGCGTGGGCGAGGCTCGATGCGCCTGTGCTTCCCCAGCGCCGAGCCGACGAGATCGCCTCGGCGATCGAGCAACTCCGCATCGCTACTTGCCTCCCGTTCTTGCTCGAGGCTGGGTACTCGGCCCGCGCCGCACGCGACCGCGGCGAGCTACTCGACGGGCTACTCGCGCTTCCAATGCTGCACATCGACGAGGATGTAGAGCGACGCGCAATCGACGCGCAGCGTCAGCTCGCGCGTGCCGGTCATCACCGGCTGCCGCCGGTCGATCTGATCCTTTCGGCAGTCGCCGATACACACGGACTCGGCGTTCTGCACTACGACGCCGACTACGACATCCTCGCGGCCAAGACCGACCTCGAGTTCGAAAGCGTATGGCTCGCACCCCACGGGTCGCTGTGACCTGTCAACGGTAGCCGTGCACATGGGACAAGCGAGGGTTGCCCAGGCTACCCATATCTGCCATACTCCCACTTAGATTTTTTCCAGCGGCGCTTCGTACCCTTGCGCCGCATGCGACAGCGAGAAACAAGGAGCAAAAACCTATGGCAAGGACAATCGGGATCGATCTCGGCACGACCAACTCCTGCATGGCGGTGCTCGAGGGAGGCGAACCCACGGTGATCGAGAACGCCGAAGGGGGTCGCACGACACCGTCGGTCGTCGCCTTCACGCAGAGCGGTGAGCGCCTCGTGGGGACCGTCGCGAAGCGCCAGGCGGTCACGAACCCCACGAACACGATCTTCTCGATCAAGCGCTTCATGGGGCGCAAGGAGGCGGAGGTCCGCGAGGAGGAGTCGATCGTCCCCTACAAGGTCGTCGCCGGCCCAGGCGGAGACGCCCGCGTCGAGGCAGGCGGCAGCGAGCATTCCCCGCCCGAGATCTCCGCGATGATCTTGCAGAAGCTCAAGTCCGACGCCGAGGCCTATCTCGGCGAGTCGGTCGACTCCGCGGTGATCACCGTCCCCGCGTACTTCAACGACGATCAGCGCCAGGCGACCAAGGACGCCGGCAAGATCGCCGGCCTCGACGTCAAGCGCATCATCAACGAGCCGACGGCCGCGTCGCTCGCCTACGGGCTCGACAAGGAGGGCCAGGACGAGACGATCCTGGTGTTCGACCTCGGTGGCGGCACGTTCGACGTGTCGGTGCTCGAAATCGGCGAGGGCGTCTTCGAGGTCAAGTCGACCGCAGGCGACAACCACCTCGGCGGCGACAACTTCGACAAGGCGGTGGTGGACTGGCTGGTGAGCGAGTTCAAGCGTGAGCAGGGGATCGACCTGGCGCAGGACCCGATGGCCCTGCAGCGGCTGTACGAGGCCGCCGAGAAGGCCAAGATCGAGCTCTCGACCACCCAGGAGACGCAGATCAACCTGCCATTCATCACGGCCGACTCCAGCGGGCCCAAGCACCTCGACCAGCGGCTTACGCGCGCCAAGCTCGCGGAGCTGACCAGCGCGCTGCTCGACCGAGTGGTCGCGCCGGTGCGCCAGGCGCTGGACGACGCCAAGGACAAGGGCGTCGCCAAGGTGGACCATGTGATCCTCGTCGGCGGCATGACACGCATGCCCGCCGTCCAGGAGAAGGTCAAGGAGCTGACCGGAAAGGACCCGCATCGCGGCGTCAACCCCGATGAGGTGGTGGCCGTCGGCGCGGCGATCCAGGCGGGCGTGCTCGCGGGCGACGTCAAGGACGTGCTCCTGCTCGACGTCACGCCGCTCACCCTCGGCATCGAGACCAAGGGCGGTGTGATGACGAAGCTGATCGAGCGCAACACGACGATCCCGACGCGCAAGTCCGAGGTCTTCTCGACCGCCGAGGACAACCAGCCGAGCGTCGAGATCCACGTGCTCCAGGGAGAACGCGAGATGGCCGCGTACAACAAGTCGCTGGGCAAGTTCCAGCTCACGGGCATACCGCCCGCGCCTCGCGGCATCCCGCAGATCGAGGTGGCGTTCGACATCGATGCGAACGGCATCCTCAACGTCTCTGCGAAGGACCTCGGGACGGGCAAGGAGCAGAAGATCGAGATCAAGGCCGGGTCGGGACTGTCCGACGAGGAGATCAAGCGGATGGTTTCGGACGCCGAGACTCACGCCGAGGACGACCGCCGCCTGCGCGAGCTGGCCGAGGCGCGCAACAACGGCGAGAACGCCGCCTATCAGGCAGAGCGCCAGCTCGCCGATCTGGGCGACGCGGTCGATGCGGCGGACAAGAGCGCGATCGAGGAGGCGATCAAGGCCGTCCGCGAGGTGCTCGAATCCGACGACGCCGAGCAGATCAGCGCGAAGACGGACGCCCTTCAGGAGTCCTTCCACAAGGTCTCCGAGGCGATGTATGAGAAGGCGCAGGCCGAACAGGCCGCGACCGGCACCACCGACGGCGCGGGACACGACGGCGCGGCGGCGCACGAAGAGGAGGACGTTGTCGACGCCGAAGTCGTTGACGAGGGCAAGAAGTAGCGATGACATCGCGCAGGCGAGAGTCGGCGGCGCCGGCCGAGGACGGTGGCGTGTCGCGGGCGTCCGAGGCGACGGGTGAGCCGGACTTCAAGGCCGTCGAGCAGGCGCCGGCGAGCGCGGACGTCGATGCGTCCCCGGACGCCGTGGAGCGGGCCGCCGTCGAAGCGCCAGTCGAGGGCGACCCGCTTGCGACGGGCGACGTCGAGCAGGATCTCGAGGAGCTGGTGGCGAGGGCCGCCGAGCGCGACGAGTACCTCGCGCTTGCCCAGCGCACCCAGGCGGACTTCGAGAACTACCGCAAGCGGATCGGACGCGACCTCGCGGCAGCCGAGGCGCGCGGCGTCGCCCGGCTGGCCAAGGAGCTGCTGCCTGCGCTCGACAACCTCTCGCTGGCGCTGAAGGCGGGCGCCGCCGATGCGGAGAATGGCGGCACGCTCGCCGAGGGCATCCGCCTGGTGTACGCCGATCTGCTGGCGGCTCTGGCCCGTGTCGGCGTCAAGCCCTTCTCACCCGAAGGCGAGCCCTTTGATCCCGAACGTCACGAGGCGATGGCGCAGCAGCCTTTCGAGGGCGTCGAGTCGGGCACGGTCGCCGAGGTCTACCAGCAGGGGTACCTGATCGACGGCGCCGTGCTGCGACCGGCGCGCGTCGTCGTGGCCGGATGACGGGAGCGCGCTGATGGCTGGTCGGCCCGACTATTACAAAGCGCTCGGCGTTGACAAGAAGGCATCTGCCGACGAGATCAAGAAGGCGTATCGCAAGCTCGCTCGTCGCTATCACCCGGACCGCAATCCCGGCGACAAGACAGCCGAGGCGCGCTTCAAGGAGGCCTCTCAGGCGCACGACGTGCTCGGCGATCCCGAGAAGCGCAAGGAGTACGATCGCGGCACGGGGCCGTTCGGGGCGTTTGGCGGCGGGGGCGGTGCTGGTCCCGGCGGCTTCGACGCCGGCGGCTTCGGCGACATCCTGTCGAATCTGTTTGGTGGCGCCGCCGGCGGGGGCCGCCGCGGGCAGCCCCGCGCACAGCCGGGCCGCGACCTCGAGACCGAGGTGACCCTCACCTTTGACCAGGCGATCGAGGGCGCGCAGATCCCGCTCGCAGTGCCGACGGCGACGACCTGCGCCACCTGCCACGGGACGGGGGCGAAGCCCGGCACCAGTCCGCGCCTGTGCCCGCAGTGCGAGGGTCGCGGCGTCGAGGCCCAGGGCCAGGGACTGTTCTCGATCTCGCAGCCGTGCAGCCGATGCAACGGCGCCGGCACCGTGATCGACAACCCCTGCCCGACGTGCTCGGGCACCGGCTTTACGCGGACGGTGCGCAGGCTGCGCGTCAACGTTCCGCCGGGAGTCCGCGAAGGCAGCCGGGTTCGCCTCGCCGGCAAGGGCGAGCCCGGTCTGCGCGGTGGCCCTCCGGGAGACCTCTACGTGATCACCCACGTTGAGCCCTCGCCCGTGTTCAAGCGCAAGGGCGACAACCTCGAGGTCGAGGTCCCGCTGACGATCCCCGAGGCGATCCGCGGCGCCACGATCGAGGTGCCGACGCTGCACTCCTCGAAGAAGCTGCGCGTTCCTGCCGGTACCAAGCACGGCACCGTCCAGCGCCTGCGCGGCGAGGGGCCGCCGAGGCTTGGCGGACGCAGCCGCGGTGACCTGCACTACCGTTTCGTGATCGACGTGCCGGCGACGCTCTCGCAGGAGCAGGAGGCGGCCGTGGACGAGCTGTCCAAGGTGATCGACTCCAACCCGCGCTCGCGGCTGTTCGCCGCCGCAGGACAGCACGGGGCGTCGCGGAAGGACGACTGATGGCGGACCCGCGCGACAGTTCGGGCGACCCGTGGCGGAGTCGCGGCAGCGTGCGCGTCGAAGTCGGCGAAGCGCAGGGTGTGTTCATGATCTCGGTGGCAGCCGAACTTGCAGAGATGCACCCCCAGACCCTGCGGATGTACGAGGCGCGCGGGCTGATTGAGCCGCAGCGTTCGCCGAAGGGCACGCGTCTGTTCTCCCATCGCGACGTCGAGCAGCTGCGTCGCATCCAGCAGATGACCGCAGAGTTGGGGCTCAACCTTGCCGGGGTCGAGCGAGTCTTCGAGCTCGAGCGCAAGCTCGAGAAGATGGCGGAACGGGTGCGCTCGCTGGAGCGCCGCGGGCAGGCGCTGCGCGAGGAGATGGCGGCCGAGCTCGAGCGCGTGCGGCGGTCGTTTCGGGCCGAGATCGTCCCCTACAGGGGCATCGGCTCGGAGCTGATCCGCGGGCGCGATCTCAACGCGTTCGAGAGGCCCCTCAGGCGTCGACCCCTGAGCTGATGCAACCCGACCGTTTCACGATCAAGTCCCAGGAGGCCGTGCAGGCCGCACAGCAGCTCGCGGACGCGCGAGGCAATCCACAGGTGATGCCCGAGCACCTGCTCGCGGTGCTGCTCGAAGCCGACTCTGGCGTGGTGGTTCCGGTGCTCTCAAAGCTTGGTGTCGGGGTGGATGCTCTGAGGGCCGCCAACGGTGAGGCGCTCGACGCGCTGCCGACCGTCAGCGGTCAAGCCGCTCAACCCGCCGCGGGCTCGAGCGAGCTGGGTAACGTCCTGCGCGCGGCCGAGGGGCAGGCGCGCGAGCTATCGGACGAGTACGTCTCGACCGAGCATCTGCTGCTCGCGCTCGCGGCGGGAGACTCTCGCGCGGGCGAGAGCCTGCGCGACGCGGGAGCGACGCACGACACGCTGCTGGCGGCGCTCGCCGAGGTGCGCGGCCCCCACCGCGTCACCGATCCAAATCCCGAGGACAAGTACCAGGCGCTCGAGCGCTACGGCACCGACCTCACGCGCGCGGCCGAGCAGGGCAAGCTCGACCCCGTGATCGGGCGCGACGACGAGATACGCCGCGTCATCCAGGTGCTTTCCCGCCGGACGAAGAACAACCCGGTGCTGATCGGCGAGCCCGGCGTCGGCAAGACGGCGATCGTCGAGGGGCTCGCACAGCGGATCGTCTCCGGCGACATTCCCGAGAGCCTGCGCGATCGTCGCGTGATCGCGCTCGACATCGGCAGCCTGATCGCGGGCGCGAAGTACCGCGGCGAGTTCGAAGACCGCCTCAAGGCGGTGCTCAAGGAGGTCTCCGCCGCCGGGGGCACGGTCATCCTCTTCATCGACGAGCTGCACACGATCGTCGGCGCCGGCGCTGCCGAGGGTGCGGTCGACGCCGCCAATCTGCTCAAGCCGATGCTCGCGCGCGGGGAGCTGCGAGCCGTCGGCGCGACGACGCTCGATGAATACCGCAAGCACATCGAGAAGGACGCCGCCCTCGAGCGTCGCTTCCAGCCGATCTTCGTCGGCGAGCCCTCGGTCACGGACACGATCGCGATCCTGCGCGGACTGAAGGAGCGCTACGAGGCGCACCACGGCGTGCGGATTCGCGACGCCGCGCTCGTCGCGGCCGCTGTCCTGTCCGATCGCTACATCGCCGACCGGCAGCTCCCAGACAAGGCGA
>DASZZG010000065.1:0-16038 GCA_035543355.1 Solirubrobacteraceae bacterium
GCACGGCGAAGTTCCACGGGGAAGTGTCACGCGGTCGGTGCGTGAAGGGTCGCCGGCTGATCGTCGGCAGGACCTGAGCGGTCGCCTGAGGTGTCGCGGCAGAACGTCGAGATCGTGCGCCAGATCCTTGAGATCCAACCGTTCGACCTCGGCCGAGCATCAGAGCTCCTCGACACCGACATCGAGTGGTTTCCCGCCGCGCAGTCGCTGCTGGCCGCGGACAGCTACCGCGGGCACGAGGGGGTGCGCCGTTTCTGGGCGGATCTGCTCTCGGTCTGGGACGAGTACCTGGTGGAGCCCGAGGAGTTCATGGATCTAGGCGATCAGGTCGTCGTCATCACGCGAATCCGGGCGCGCTCGCCAAGCGGGGTCAAGATCGAGGAGACGTGGTCGGGCCTATTCGACATGCGCGACGGAAGGATCGTCCGCTTCCGGGGCTTCACCGATCGCGACGGAGCTCTCGAAGCCGCGGGGCTCCGGGGGTAGTTCACACGGCTCATTTGGTCGGACGTCCGCAGCGCGCCTGGCAGGATTTGAACCTGCGACCTCTCGCTCCGGAGGCGAGCGCTCTATCCCCTGAGCTACAGGCGCCGAGGGGGCCAGCTTAGTACGCGGCTCCGATCCTCAGGAGATGTGATTGCCTGTGGAGCGGATGCGCCGCCTGCTCTTGATCGTGGTCCTCGCCGCCCTGCCCGCCGGGCCGGCGCAAGCCGCGTTCGCCCCGGTGGACCAACCGGGCCCGCCGCTGAGCGTCCCGTCATCGAAACTCGCCGCCGCCCTCGTGTGCGGCAAGGGAGTGGACAACGCGGCGCGCGCGCCGGTGCTGCTCGTCCCCGGCACGGGGGCCACCGCCGACGACAATTTCTCCTGGAACTACGAGCCAGCGTTCGACGCGCAGGGGATCCCCTGGTGCGCGGTCACTTTCCCCGCGGCGGGCAACAACGACATCCAGGTCAACGGCGAGTACGTCGTCTACTCGATTCGCACGATGTTCGCGCGGGCCGGCCGGCGGATCGCGATCGCGGGCCACAGCCAGGGCGGGATGGTCCCGCGGTGGGCCCTGCGGTGGTGGCCCGACACGCGCGTGATGGTCGACGACGTGATCGGCTTCGCCGGGACCAATCACGGGACCACTTCCGCTCAGCCGGACTGCCCGCGGGGGTGCATTCCGGCCGACACGCAGCAGGCCGCCAAGTCCAAGTTCATCGAGGCGCTCAACAGCGGCCAGGAGACGTTCGCCGGGATCTCCTACACCGAGGTGTACACGCACACCGACGAGGAGGTCCAGCCGAACGCGGACAACACCGGAACCTCCTCACTGCACACCGGCGACGGGCGCATCACGAACGTCGCCGTCCAGGACATCTGCCCCGCGGACCCAGTCGAGCACCTCGGCCTCGGGACGGTCGACGGCCCCGCCTACGCGCTGGCGATCGATGCGCTCGACCACGACGGCCCCGCCGACCCCAAGCGAATCTCGACGAGCGTCTGCACGCCGCCGCTGATGCCCGGGCTCAACCCGGTCACGTGGCCCGCCGATGCCGCGAAGGCTGCGGTGAACGTCGAGACCTCGAGCGGCGACACGGTCACGCACGAACCGCCGCTCGCGTGCTACGTCACGGCGGCGTGCGCCTCAGGCGGCGGGCCGGCCGGGGCCGGCGCGGGCAACGCGCCGGGTGCGCCCGCGGGCTGCGCCGACACGCGCCGCCTGGTCTTTCATGTAAGCGCGGGGCGAGCGCGCGTCACGAGCCTGACCGTGTTCGTCGACGGCAAGCGGGTGATGGTCAAGCGCGGCCGCCGGCTGACCAGCGTCCGCGTGCCGGCGCTCCCGCCCGAAGGCGTGCACACCGTGCGGATCGTCACTCGCGCCAGTGACGGCATTCGCCGCGTGGCCGTCCACCGCTATCGCGCCTGCGCCAAGGCACGGGCACGCAACAGGCGGCTGCGCACGCGCCGCTAGGAGATCGTCGGCGCGGAATCCCCGGCGATGCAGCCCCGCCGCGGTTAGGCTGATCAGCATGGACCTGTCGATCTTCTTCGCCGGGACGGCCGGCTCGGTACCGAGCGCGCGGCGCGGTCTGCCGGCGCTGCTCGTGCGCCGCGGCGGCGACAGCCTGCTGTTCGACTGTGGCGAGGGGACCCAGCGCCAACTCGTGCGCAGCGTCGGCCTCGCCGACGTCGACGACGTCTTCCTCACGCATTTCCACGCCGATCACTGGCTTGGCATTCCCGGCCTGATCAAGACTTTCGAGCTGCGCGAGCGCGAGCGTCCGCTCCAGATCTATGGGCCGCCCGGCGTCCGCGAGCTGATGCAGCGGATGCGTCCCGTATACGGCAATCCGTCATACGAGCTGACGATCACCGAGCTGGCCCGGGGCGAGGAAGTCGAGCGTGACGGCTACGCAGTCGTGCCGATCGCGGTGGATCACGGTGCGAGGGAGGCCCTCGGGTTCGCTCTCGTCGAGCGCGAGCGCCCGGGACGCTTCGACGATGCGCTCGCACGCGAGCTGGGCGTGACTCCCGGTCCGGACTTCGGGCGCCTGCAGCGGGGCGAAACGGTCGGCGGCGTCGCGCCCGCGCAGGTCCTCGGTCCACCGCGCGCCGGGCGTAAGCTCGTGATCTCCGGTGACACGCGGCCGTGCGACACGATCGCCGTCGCCGCCCACGAGGCCGACCTGCTCGTCCACGAGGCGACCTTCATGGACGAGGAGCGTGACCGCGCCGCCAAGACCGGGCACAGCACCGCCCGCCAGGCGGCGGAGATCGCTGCCAAGGCAGGCGTGCGGATGCTTGCCCTGGTGCATCTGTCGACGCGCTACTTTGGCCGTGAGGTGCGCGACGAGGCCCGCTCGATCTTCCCTGGAGCCGTCGTCCCGCACGACTTCGACACGATCGAGATCCCGCTGCCCGAGCGCGGTGAGCCGAAGCTCGTCCGCTGGGAGCAGGAGCGGCCGTCGGCGCCCGCGGCCGTCCAATAGAAAACAAACGGTCGCCCAACCGTCCGCGCCGTGGCGGTTGCTAGGCTCAGCGCGTCGGTTCCTTTAATCAGGTCCTGCGAGACCGGGAAGGAGCACGTTGCAAGCAGAGACGGTCGTACTCGACCGCGACGCCATGCGCCGCACCCTCGTGCGCATCGCTCACGAGATCGTCGAGAAGAACGTCGGCCGCGAGCTCGCGATCGTCGGCATTCACCGCCGCGGTGCGCCGCTCGCGGCTCGCCTGCGGCAACTCATCTCGGAGCTGCTCGAGCGAGACGTCCCGCTCGGCGACATCGACATCGCGTTCTACCGAGACGACATCGGCACCCGCCGCCAGGCGCCGGTCGTTCACTCCTCGCATCTCGACTTCGCGCTCGAGGGCCGCACCGTGGTGATCGTCGACGACGTCCTCTTCACCGGGCGCACAGTGCGCGCCGCGATCGAGGCGCTGTTCGACTACGGCCGTCCGGACCGCGTGCAGCTCGCCGTCCTCGGCGATCGCGGGCATCGCGAGCTGCCGATCCGTCCCGACTACGTCGGCAAGAACCTGCCGACGTCGCTCGCCGAGCGCGTCAACGTTCGCGTGCTCGAGCTCGACGGCGTCGACGAGGTGTCGATCGCCGCGGAGCCCGGCCCGGCCAGCGGGCCCAAGCCACACGCCGAGGCGCTGCGATGAAGCACCTGCTGTCGATCGAGGCGCTGTCGCGCGACGAGATCGAGCGGATCCTCGATCGCGCCGAGTCGTTCGCCGAGATCTCGGGGCGCGAGATCAAGAAGGTGCCCGCGCTGCGCGGGCGCACGATCGTCAACCTCTTCTACGAAGCTTCCACGCGGACTTCGTCCTCGTTCGAGCTGGCCGCCAAGCGCCTGTCCGCCGACGTTGTCTCGATCCGCTCCGCCGGCTCCTCGGTCGACAAGGGCGAATCGCTCAAGGACACGATCCAGACGCTGTCCGCGTACGACCCGGTCGCGATCGTGATCCGCTCGCCGCACGTCGGCGCAGCCGACCTCGTCGCCGGCTGGACGACGGCGTCGGTGATCAACGCCGGTGACGGCAAGCACGAGCATCCGACCCAGGCGCTGCTCGACGTCTACACGTTGCGCTCCCGGCTGGGAGCGCTCGACGGACGCAAGATCTGGATCGTCGGCGACGTCCTGCATTCGCGCGTCGCGCGCTCGAACGTGCTCGCGTTCTGCAAGATGGGAGCCGAGGTGACGGTTTGCGGGCCGCCCACGCTGATCCCCCGCGGCGTCGAGGCGCTCGGCTGCGGCGTCGCCTACACGCTCGACGACCTCGCCGAGGCAGACGTCGTCTACGCGCTGCGGATGCAGCACGAGCGAATGTCGGAGAGCTTCGTCCCGTCGCTGCGCGAGTACGCGACGCGGTACCAGATCAACGCGCAGCGGCTCACTCCGGGCCAGCTGCTGATGCACCCCGGCCCGGTCAACCGCGGCGTCGAGTTGGCCGCCGAGGTGATCGACTCGCCGCAGGCGACGATCTCCGCCCAGGTGCAGGCCGGCGTCGTAGTGCGCATGGCGGTGCTCTACGAGCTGCTCGCCGACGCCGGTGCGCAGGGTGGCGCGACGGCTGCAACCAGCACAGCCGATCCCGAGCCGGCGGCGGCACAACCGGCATGACGCGGCTGTTCGTCGCACCGGCTCCGGCCGCCGGCCTGCTGATCTCGGGCGCTCACGTGCTCGATCCGCGCGGCGATCTCGACGGGCCGCACGACGTGCTCGTCTCAGACGGCGCGATCAGCGAGCTTGCGGCGCCGGGCAGCCTCTCTGCGGGCGACGACACGGAGACGATCGATGGCGCCGGTCTGCACCTCTTCCCGGGGTTCGTCGATCCCCACGTCCACCTGCGCACACCCGGCGACGAGCACGAGGAGGACATCGAGTCGGGCACGCGCGCCGCGGCTGCCGGAGGTTTTTGCGCGATCGTCGCGATGCCGAACACGAGGCCGGTCGTCGACGCTGCGCCGGTGCTGCGCTCGCTGTGTGAGACCGCGATGCGCAGTGCGCACGTGCAGGTCGGATTCATCGCGGCGGCGACCGTCGGTCAGCGCGGGGCGGAGCTGACCGAGATGGCCGAGCTGCGCGACGCCGGCGCCCTCGGCTTCTCGGACGACGGCCTGCCGATCGTCGGCGCCAACGTGCTGCGTCGTGCGCTCCAGTACCAGCGTCTCTGCGGCGGCGTGCTCGCACTGCACGAGGAGGATCCATCGCTCTCGGGCGACGGCGCGATGCACGAGGGCGAGGTCTCGGCGCGCCTCGGCATGACCGGCATCCCGTCGATCTCCGAGAGCACGTTCGTCGCGCGCGACGCTGCGATCGCCCGCTACGAGGACGGGCGCATCCACGTGCAGCACCTTTCCTGCGTCGAGTCGGTCGAGGCCGTCCAAGCTGCCAAACAGCGCGGCGTTCGGATCAGCGCCGAGGCCTGCCCGCACCATCTGCTGCTGACGCACGACGACGTCGGCTCGCTCGACGCGCGCCTCAAGATGAACCCGCCGCTGCGCGCCGAGTCCGACCGCCAGGCGCTGATCGAAGGCCTGCGCAGCGGAGCGATCGACTGCGTGGCGACCGACCATGCACCGCATGCGCGCGAAGAGAAGGAGGTCCCGTTCGAGCAGGCGGCGATGGGCACGACCGGCCTCGAGACCGCCTTCGCCGCGCTCTACTCCGGGCTGGTGGCTCCTGGGACGCTCGAGCTGCGGGTACTGATCGAGCGGATGACCGCGGGGGCCGCGGTGCTCGACCTGCCGCTTCCGCGAATCGCGAAGGGTGAGCCGGCGAACCTGGCGCTGGTCGACCTCGAGGCCGGCTGGCGGGTCGGCGAGGGCGGCTACCAGAGCCGCTCGGAGAACTGCTGCTTCGCCGGACGCACGCTTCAGGGGCGCGTCGTGCTGACGCTCGCCGCCGGAAGCGTCGCCCACCGTGCCGGCGTGGGGGCGCTGTCGGCCGCGTGAGCCGCGTGCTCGACCGCAACCGCGCCGCGCTCGTCGTGATCGACGTCCAGGAGGCCTTTCGCAAGGCCGTCGACGGATTCGACGAGGCCGCACGGCAGTGCGCGACGCTGGTCTCGGGCGCGCGCGTCCTCGGGTTGCCCGTGCTCGTGACGGAGCAGTACCCGCGCGGACTCGGCGCCACCGTCGAAGAGGTCGCCGCGGCGCTCGGCGACACGCCGCGGATCGAGAAGCTCGTCTTCTCCGCCTGCCGCGCCGACGGCTTCGACCTCGGTGGACGCGACCAGGCGCTCGTCTGCGGGGTCGAGACTCACGTCTGCGTCAACCAGACCGTCGAGGACCTGCTCGACGCAGGCGTCGAGGTTCACGTGGTCGCGGACGCGGTCGCGTCGCGCAGTCGGGCAAACCGCGAGCTCGGCCTGCACAAGATGGAGGGCTCGGGCGCCGTCGTCTCGTCGGTCGAGACGGCTCTGCTGGAGCTGGTTGGCGCGGCCGGCAACGACGAGTTCAAGGCGATCCAGAAGTTGATCCTGTGAGCGAGCGCGCGACCGGCTACGTGCTGTTGGAGGACGGCGCCCGCTTCGACGGCGATTGGTGCGGCGCACCCGGGCACGGCACCGGCGAGGCCGTCTTCAACACGTCGATGTCCGGTTATCAGGAGGCGGTCACGGATCCCAGCTACGCGGGACAGCTGATCACCTTCACCTACCCCCACGTCGGCAACTACGGCGTCAGCGCCGAGGCGATGGAGTCGGATCGCATCCACGCGCGCGCGGTGATCATGCGCGCCGCGGTCAACCGCGAGGACGCCCCCGGCGCCGAGGGAGGCTGGCTCGACTGGCTGCGCGATTGCGGAATTCCGGCGCTCACCGGCGTCGACACGCGCGCGCTGGTGCGCCACATCCGCGACCGCGGGGCGATGCGCGGCGGCGTCTTCCCGGCGGAGCTGTCCGAGCGCGAGGCGCGTGCGCTGATCCAGGCCGAGCCGTTGATGGACGGCCAGGACCTCGCCTGCGCGGTGTCGCCGCAGGCGCCGGTGATGCTCGAGCCACTGCAATCGACGTCGGCCGGCGGGGCGGACGGCCCGCGGATCGTCGCGATCGACACCGGCATCAAGAGCTCGATCGTGCGCAACCTGCGCCAGCGCGGCGCCTACGTCGAGCTGCATCCGTGCAAGGCCTCGGCGGAGTCGCTGCTCGAGCGCGACGCCGACGCCTACTTCTTCGCCAACGGCCCGGGCGACCCGGCGGCGCTCTCCTATGTCGTCGACACGATCCGCCAGCTGGTCGGTCGCAAGCCCGTCTTCGGGATCTGCCTCGGCCACCAGCTCGTGTGCCGCGCGATCGGCCTGGAGACGTTCAAGCTGCCGTTCGGCCACCGCGGCGCCAACCACCCGGTCAAGGACCTACAGACCGGTCGGATCGAGATCACTTCGCAAAATCACGGGTTCGCAGTCATCGGGCCGAACGGCGCGCGCACGCTCGACACCGATCAGCCCGTTCGCTGGGAGACCGACTTCGGCGCGGCCGAGCTGACCCACCTGAACCTCTACGACCGCACGGTCGAGGGGCTCGTGCTGCGCGACGTGACGGGAGCGACCGTGCAGTACCACCCCGAGGCCGGGCCGGGCCCGCACGACTCGCTCTACCTATTCGACCGCTTCCTCGAAACCGTCAACGCCGGAGCTGCCTGATGCCGCGACGCGACGACATCTCGAAGATCCTGATCCTCGGCTCGGGCCCGATCGTGATCGGCCAGGCCGCCGAGTTCGACTACTCGGGCGCCCAGGCGTGCAAGGTGCTGCTCGAGGAGGGCTACGAGGTGGTGCTCGTCAACTCCAATCCGGCGACGATCATGACCGACCCCGAGTTCGCCACCGCCACCTACATCGAGCCGCTGCTGCCGGGGCCCGTGCGCCAGGTGATCGAGCGCGAGCGTCCCGACGCGCTGCTGCCGACGCTCGGTGGCCAGACCGAGCTCAACCTCGCCAAGACGCTCGCCGAGGACGGCACGCTCGAGCGCAATCGCGTCGAGCTGATCGGCGCCAAGCTCGATGCGATCCGTCGCGCCGAGGACCGCGAGCTGTTCCGCTCGACGATGGAGCAGGCCGGTCTGCGGGTGCCGCGCTCGCTGATCGCGACGTCGCTCGAGCAGTCGCGCGGCGCGCTGGCGGACATCGGCCTGCCGCTGATCGTGCGCCCCGCGTTCACGCTCGGTGGCCGTGGCGGCGGGATCGCGCACTCCGAAGCGGACTTCGAGCGGATCGTCGGCGGCGGGCTCGCGGCGTCGCCGATCGGCCAGGTGCTGATCGAGGAGTGCGTCCTCGGGTGGGGCGAGTTCGAGCTCGAGGTGATGCGCGACCACAACGACAACGTGGTCGTCGTCTGCTCGATCGAGAACGTCGACCCGATGGGCGTCCACACCGGCGACTCGGTCACGGTCGCGCCGCAGCAGACCCTCAGCGACCGCCAGTACCAGGCGCTGCGCGATCAGGCGCTCGCGGTGATCCGCGCTGTCGGCGTCGAGACCGGCGGATCCAACGTCCAGTTCGCCGTCAACCCTCGCACCGATGAGATCGTCGTGATCGAGATGAACCCGCGCGTGTCGCGCTCGAGCGCGCTCGCGTCGAAGGCAACGGGGTTCCCGATCGCGAAGATCGCGGCACGGCTGGCGGTCGGTTACGCGCTCGAGGAGATCACCAACGACATCACGCGCGTCACGCCGGCGTCGTTCGAGCCGACGATCGATTACGTGGTCGTGAAGTGGCCGCGCTTCGCCTTCGAGAAGTTCCCCGGCGCCGACGCCGAGCTGACGACGCACATGAAGTCGGTCGGCGAGGTGATGGCGATCGGGCGCACCTTTCAGCAGGCCTTCGCCAAGGCGATGCGCTCGCGCGAGCTCGACCTTCCCGCCGACCTGGACGGGTCCGCGGACGATCTGGTCGAGCGCCTGCGCATTCCCGGCGCCGAGCGCTTCGACGTGCTGCTCCAGGCGCTCCGCCGCGGCGTGTCGCTCGAGCGCCTGAACGAGGTCACCGCGATCGACCCGTGGTTCCTCGCGGAGCTGGGGGAGCTCGCGGCCGACCCCGAGGGTCCGTTCACGGGGGAGCGGACGTTCAAGTCGGTCGACACCTGTGCCGCCGAGTTCGCCGCCGAGACTCCCTACTACTACTCCGGCTGGGAGCGCCCCGCGCGACCCGGTAGCCCTGCCCACGAGGTCCTGCGCGGCGAGCGCGCGAGCGTGATCATCCTCGGCTCGGGCCCCAACCGGATCGGCCAGGGGATCGAATTCGACTACTGCTGCGTCCACGCGGCGATGACCGTCCGCGCATCCGGTCGCGACGCGGTGATGATCAACTGCAACCCCGAGACCGTGTCCACGGACTACGACACGTCCGACCGCCTCTACTTCGAGCCGCTGACGCTCCACGACGTGCTCGGCGTGGTCGAGGTCGAGCGGCCCGAGGGCGTGATCGTCCAATTCGGCGGGCAGACTCCGCTGAAGCTCGCGGCCGGGCTAGCCGACGCCGGTGTGCCGCTGCTCGGCACCTCGGTCGACGCGATCGACCTCGCCGAGGACCGCGGACGCTTCAGCGCGCTGCTCGACGAGCTTGGCCTGAAGGCCCCGCCGTACGCCACCGCGCATGGCGCGGAGCAGGCGCTCGAGCGGGCGCCCTCGGTCGGCTTCCCGCTGCTGGTGCGCCCGTCCTACGTGCTCGGTGGACGCGCGATGGAGATCGTCTACGACCTCGACGGCCTCAGGGACTACCTCGAGCGCACACGCGCCGACGAGGCCCGCGGCCGCACAGACGGTGGCGAGCGCCGAATCTTTCTCGACCGCTTTCTCGAGGAGGCGGTGGAGGTCGACGTCGACGCGCTCTGCGACGGCGAGCGGGTGTGGATCGGCGGCATCATGCAGCACGTCGAGGAGGCGGGAGTGCATTCCGGCGACTCGGCCTGCGTGCTGCCGCCGCACTCGCTCGACGCCGGGATGCTCGAACGCATCTCCCAGCACACGGAGGGGATCGCGCTGGCGCTCGGTGTGGTGGGGCTGCTCAACGTCCAATACGCCGTCTCCAACGGCGAGCTGTACGTGATCGAGGCGAACCCGCGCGCCTCGCGCACTGTGCCGTTCGTCTCGAAGGCGACCGGCGTGCCGCTGGCGAAGATGGCCTGCCGCGTGATGCTGGGCGAAACGCTCACCGAGCTCGACCTGCCAACCCACCCGATGCAGGACCACGTGTCGGTGAAGGAGGCCGTTCTGCCATTCGACCGTTTCGCCGGCGCCGACGCGCTGCTCGGGCCTGAGATGCGCTCGACCGGCGAGGTGATGGGCGTCGGCCTCGACTTCCCCAGCGCGTTCGCCAAGGCGCAGGCCGCGGCCGGGTCCACGCTGCCGACCTCGGGGACGGCCTTCATCACGGTCGCTGACCGCGACAAGTCGATCGCCCGGGGGATCGCCAGCCAGCTCCACGACGCGGGCTTTCGCATCGTCGCCACGAGCGGGACCGCGCGCGCGCTGGCGCGCGGGGGCGTCCCTGTCGAGGCGCTCAACAAGCTCGGCGAGGGGTCTCCGCACGTCGTCGATTGGATCGAGCGCGGCGACGTCGACCTCGTCATCAACACGCCGGCCGGCACCGGCGCCCGCGTCGACGGCTATGAGATCCGGCGTGCAGCCGTGATGCGCGGCATCCCATGCGTGACGACCGCCGACGGAGCGCTGGCCGCCGTGCGCGCGATCGTCGCCGCAGCCCGTCACGGCGAGCCGGCGATCGTCTCGCTTCAGGAGCTGCACGGGGGCGCCGGCACGAGCACGCACAGCGGTCACTCGCGGCCCGGCGACGCAGCGCCCTCGCCGGCCTCGACGCTGCCGGCGGCATGAGGCGGCGGACGCTCGCGCCGTTCGGGCGCCGATCGGTTGAGCTGACCGACAATCGCGCTGTCGGCGCGTACAGCGTGCTCACCTGCGCCGACCGCGACGGGCCGGCGCCGCGGCCGGGACAGTTCTACATGCTCGCCGCGTGCGAGCGCTGGGGGGGAGGGGAGGGGGACCGGCCATTCGTCCCCCGCGCCTGCTCGTTCATGCGCGCCACAGCCGACGAGGACGGTGGCGTCCGGCTGGAGTTCCTGCTCGAAGACGTTGGCCCCGGGACCGCTCGGCTGTGCGCGTTGCACGCCGGCGAGCGGCTGTGGCTACTGGGACCGCTGGGCGTCGGCTTCGCGCCGCCGCCCGCCGGTCACGACGCACTGCTCGTGGGGGGCGGCATCGGCATCGCACCGCTCGCGGGCTGGCAGGACGAGCTGCGCGCCGCCGGGATATCGGCGCGCACGCTGCTCGGGTTTCGCGACGCCTCGCACGCGACCGGCGCGACGCTGATGCACGACCCTTCGGTGGCGACCGACGACGGCTCGCAGGGCCTGCACGGCCGCGTGACCGAGCTGCTCGCGGCCGAGCGCGGCACGCACGCCACCGTGTTTTCCTGTGGCCCCCCGGCGATGCTCGAGGCGGTGCGGGCGCTGTGCGCCGAACGCGGCATCGCGGCGCAGCTCGCGCTCGAGTCTGGGATGGCGTGCGGGTTCGGCGCGTGCTTCGGTTGCGTGGTCCCGACGCGCGCCGGCTATCTGCGCCTGTGCCTCGACGGCCCGGTGATCGATGCGGCGCAGCTCGAGACGGCGCTCGTCGCCGGAGCGGGCCATTGATCGACTTCTGCGGAATCGAGCTGGCCGGTCGCGTGATCAACGCTTCGGGCACATTCGACGCGATCGCCGCGCGGCGCACGTTCGGCGAGTCGCTGCGCGATCGCTTCCCGTTCGCCGCGTTCGTTTCCAAGACCGTCACCGTCGCCCAGCGCGAGGGCAACCCACCGCCGCGGCTGTGGGAACTGCCGGCCGGCCTGATGAATTCGATCGGCCTGCCGAATCGCGGGCTCGCGGGCTTTATCGAACACGACCTGCCCGAGCTCGCCGGGCTGCCCGCGCCGCTGATCGTCAACGTGATGGGATTCGATCCCGCGCAGTTCGTGCTGCTGATCGAGGCGTTCGGCGAACTCGCGGAGGTCGCCGCGCTCGAGCTCAACGTCTCCTGCCCCAACGTCGAGACGGGACTCGAGTTCGGCGCCGATCCGCAGGCCACGGCCGCCCTGCTCGAGCGCGTGCGGCCGTTGACCGACAAGCCGCTGATCGTCAAGTTGACGCCCAATGCCGCGGACCCGCCCGCCGTCGCCGAGGCTGCGCAGGAGGCGGGGGCCGACGCGCTATCGCTGATCAACACGCTGCGCGGAATGGCGCTCGACCCGAGCACCGCGAGGCCATGGTTGGGGGGCGAGACCGGCGGCGTCTCGGGACCGAGCGTGCGCGCGATCGCGCTTGCTCAGGTGCACGCCGTGGCGCAGCGGGTGACGATCCCGATCGTCGGCATGGGCGGCGTTCAGAGCGGACGTCACGCGGCCGACCTGCTCAGCGTCGGCGCGGCCCTGGTCGCGGTCGGAACCGAGTCGTTTCGCGATCCCGCCGCCGCGATACGGATCACGGCCGAGCTCGATGGCATAGAAATCCCTGGAAAGTCTGGGGTTTCCGTGCGAGAAGCCGGCTGAACACTGCACCTCAGCTTGAGGTGCAGGCGAATTAGAGCCTTTCACCTTGATCCCGCTTGATCGGTAGGTAGACTCGCGCCAGTGCCGCCGGCGACCGACAGCCCGACCAAAACCCCGGCAACACCGGAGCGATCGCTGGGCCAGAGGATGGACGCTCTACAGCGTGCCAACCACATCCGTACGCGCCGCGCACAGCTCAAGCGCGACCTCAAAGCGAGGCGTCATTCGATCGAGAAGCTGCTGCTCGACCCGCCCGAGTGGACCGAGACGGCGAAGGTCTTCGACATGCTGCTGGCCGTGCCCAAGTACGGCCGTGTGAAGGTGAACAAGCTGCTGATGCAGTGCCGGATCTCCCCGAGCAAGACGATCGGCGGGCTGTCCGAGCGCCAGCGCGCCGAGCTGGTCACCCTGCTGCGTCGCTGACGGCGCGCCCCGCGGCCACAAGAACGGCCGACGCACCCGGCATCATCGACTGCGATGTCGCGCGTATTCGTGATCACCGGGCCGTCGGGTGTCGGGAAGGGAACGCTGATCCGCGGGCTTCTGGCGCGCGAGCCAGAGGTCGAGCTGTCGGTCTCGGCCACTACCCGTCCGCCGCGACCCGGAGAGCAGGACGGACGCGAGTACCACTTCCTGTCCGATGCCGAGTTCGATCGGCGACTGGAGGTCGGCGAGTTCGTCGAGCACGCGAGCTACTCGGGACATCGCTACGGAACCCTGCGCCCAGAGCTCGAGCGGCGCGCTTCGGCGGGAGTCCCGGTAGTGCTAGAGATCGAGGTCCAGGGTGCGCGCCAGGTGCGAGAGCGCGTCCCCGGGGCGGTCGAGGTCTTCATCGCCCCGCCGTCGCTCGAAGCGCTCGAGACCCGATTGGTGGGCCGCGGAACTGACACCCCGGAACAGGTAGCGGCGCGATTGGCCACGGCGCGCGAGGAGCTCGCTGCGCAGCGCGAGTTCACGCGTGTGATCGTCAACGATCGTCTGGAAAAGGCGGTCGGCGAGCTTGTGTCAATCGTGCACGCGTCGCTACAGGATGCGGGCGATCGCGGCCCGGACCGCTAAACTGCGCCGCCCCGCCGCGAAAGGAACGCCTTGATTCAGCCCCGCATCGACAAGCTGCTCGAGCATGTCGACTCCAATTACGCCTCCGTGATCGTCGCCGCCAAGCGCGCCCGTCAGATCAACAGCTACTACCACAACCTCGGCGAGGGGACGTTCGACGAGTTTCCGCCGCCGATGGTCGACACGCGCTCGAAGAACTACCTCACGATCGCGCTCGAGGAGATCGCGGCCGACAAGCTGAAGTACCACTACCGGTAGCCGGGGTGGGGCGCAGCAGCCCGGCCTGAGTTCGAGGGACAGGATCGATGGCGAGGCTACTGCTCGGCGTCTGTGGCGGGATCGCCGCTTACAAGGGGCTCGAGCTGGCGCGCCTCGCGGTGCTCGCAGGTCACGCCGTACGGGTGGTTCAGACCCCCACCAGCGCGCGCTTCGTCGGTCCGCCGTCGTTTGCCGCGATCACCGGCGCGCCGGTTCTCAGCGACGAGTTCGAGCGCGACCCGGCGCGCGGAGCGTTCCCCGACCAGGCGCCGCCCGACCACGAGCCGCTCTCGCACCTCGAGCTCGTCCGCAACGCCGACGTCTTCATGGTCGCCCCGGCGTCGGCCAACACGATCGCCAAGCTCGCGCACGGCCTTGCCGACAACCTGCTGACGAGCGCCGCGCTCGCGGCTTCCTGCCCGCTGATCGTGGCGCCGGCGATGAACAACCAGATGTGGGAGCACGCGGCGACTCGCGCCAACGTCGAGCGCCTGCGCGAGCGCGACGTCACCGTGCTGGAACCGGATGTCGGCGCGCTTGGGTCAAAGGGCGAATGGGGACCCGGTCGCCTGCCCGATCCCGCGGCGCTGCTGGAGGTCTTTGAAGCGGTCGCCGCGTCCACGGCGGCCACGAGCGCCGGTGAGCGGGCGCGCCTTCATTCGGTGCCCGGTGGACCAGGTGCGGACTGGACGGGGGTGCGTGTGCTCGCGACAGCCGGCGGCACGCGCGAGCCGATCGATGCGGTGCGCTATGTGGGCAACCGCTCCTCGGGGCGGATGGGCTTCGCACTCGCCCAAGAGGCTGCCCGCCGGGGGGCGCTGGTGACCCTGATCGCGGCGAATGTCGACCTGCCTCGCCCGGGCGGAGTCGAGCTCGTCGAGGTCGAGACCGCCGCGCAGCTCGACGAGCAGTGCAGGCAGCGCTTCGCGAACGCCGACGTGCTGCTGATGGCAGCCGCCGTCGCCGACTACCGTCCCGCCGAGGTTGCCGCCGGAAAGCTGAAGAAGAACGCGCGCAAGTCGCTCGCACTGACGCTGGAGCGCACGCAGGACGTGCTGTCGGAGCTCGCCGCGCATCGTCGACCAGGTCAGACGCTGGTCGGCTTCGCCGCCGAGCACGGTGAGGGCGGGCTCGCCCACGCACGCGACAAGCTAGTGCGCAAGCAGCTCGACGCGGTCGTCTTCAACGACGTCTCGGTCGACGGGATCGGCTTCGACGCGACCGACAACGAGGTCACGATCCTGCTCCGCGGCGGTTCGCAGCGCGACGTCCCCCGCGCCGCCAAGCAGCGGATCGCGGCTGCGGTGCTCGACGCGATCGGCGAGCTGCGGGCGACGCCGGGGCCCGCCGCGCCGGCCGGTGGCACGCGCGCGCTGCATGGCTAGACACACGCGTGTGCGTGCCGCCGTCGCCACTTGAGCCGTTTTCTAAAATGTGGGCGATGGAATCTGTCTACGACCTGTTTCAGCGCGGTACCGAATTGCTCGAGGCCGGTGACTGCCACGCGGCAACGCTGCCGCTCGCGCGCGCGCGCGATCGCTCGCCCGAGCATGCCTCGATCCGCGAGGCGCTGGGCCGCGCCTACTTCCACGCGCGTCGGTATCGCGAGGCGGCCGAGGAGTTCGCGGCGGTCGCCGAGCAGGCGCCGACCAACGACTACGCGCTGTTCTGCCTGGGCCGCGCTCTGCAACTGCAGGGGCGCCACGCCGAGGCCCGCCACCCGCTCGCGCTTGCGTGCTGCCTGAGGCCGGAGCGGCCCGACTACCGCCTCTACCGCGACCGGTCGCGCAGAGCCGCCTGATCAACCGCCCGTTCGCGCGCAAGCGTCGCGGCGCGCACGAGCATTCCGAGAAACGTGTCCAGCATCTGCGCGTCGACGACGGCGGGGGGCAGCTCACCCTGGACGTAGACGTCGCCTGCCGCGGTGTGTGAGAAGCGCACCAGCGGCAGTTGGCGATTGAAGCGCAGCAGCAGCTCGGGATCGAGCTGACCGGGCTCGACCACCTGTGCCTGGGCCCGCAGCAACCCGCCGCGCAGCGCCACGCCGACGTGCAGCGGCCAGCCCGCGGCGTCGACGCTGATGCCCCATTCGGTGGGGCTCACGCGACGCGCATCGCCGTCGAGCGAGTCGACGAATGCACTGATTCTGGCGACCGTGTCGTCTGTCATCGAACCGCTCGCG
>DASZZG010000066.1:0-5443 GCA_035543355.1 Solirubrobacteraceae bacterium
TCGATCCCTCCCACCACTTTTGGCGCGGGCCAATTTCGCGGGTTTGTGCGACAGCCTCGACGAGGAGCAGTCACCGGAGAACCCGGCCGTGGCCTGACCCAGCGTCCTCTCGCCTCACTGCTTCGCCAGAGTGTCGCTTCCCTCGTATTGCGGCACTCTCGACGAGCGCCCGGCTCACGACCGCCTCGGACGATTTGGGGAAGCCCGGACCTCCTCGCGGGTGGCTCCTGCTTCCGGCGGCGAATGCGGTAGTCAGAGCTCGAAGGTAGGAGGGACGCCCGCGAAGGCTTGTCCATCGCGCAAGGACTAGGTAGCAGATCTGCTACCGTGGCTCCGTGGCCACGATCCCCCAGAAAGAGCTGCGAAACAACGTCGCCGAAGTGCTGCGGCGCGCAGAAGCCGGCGAGGAGTTCACGATCACGGTCGCCGGGAGGCCGGTAGCGCGGCTCGGCCCGACCGCGAAGCGCCGCTGGGTCAGCGGCGACGCAATGAAGAGCGTCTTTGAGACCCCCGCTCCGCAGAGTCTCGCCGAGGACCTCGAGCGGCTACCCGCCACGCTCACCGATCCGTTCGCGTGAACCGCGTCCTACTCGACACATCGGTGCTGATCGGCGCCGAGCACCCCGGCGAGCTGGAGGGCGCGATCAGCGCCGTATCTCTTACCGAACTCCACTTCGGGACCCTGATCGCAACCGACGCGGACGAGCGCGCACGACGAGCGCAACGGCTCGGCGTGATCGAGGCGACCTTCGACCCGCTTCCCGTCGACGCGGCGGTCGCCCGCGAATGGGGTCGACTCGCCGCCGCGGTGGCCGAGCGCGGCGGGCAACTCCGACGCCGTGCGATTGATCTCGCGATCGCGGCCACCGCGAACGTCCACGGCGTCCCCCTGCTCACAGCCGACATTGCCGACCTGGCGATCATCGACGACCTCGTTCGCGTCCAAAGCGGGCTCCCCTGACCCGTGGTTCACTGCTAGATCCGCATCGCTTCGCCGACCGGCGGCGGGGATCGGCGGCACGAGGCACAAGCCGCTCCTAAATACCCTTGACGGCGATCGCGTCGACGTCCACCTAGTGGGTCGTCTCGTAATGTTGTGCCTGAAACTGCGAGGTCCAGGCGTCGTCAGGCAAGGACGCAGGACCCCTGAATGGCAGCGCCATTCAGGGTGTCCGAGGAC
Source organism: Solirubrobacteraceae bacterium (assembly GCA_035543355.1). Taxonomy (GTDB): domain Bacteria; phylum Actinomycetota; class Thermoleophilia; order Solirubrobacterales; family Solirubrobacteraceae; genus DASZZG01. The sequence goes on from DASZZG010000066.1 coordinate 1,181, forward strand.
GCCGCATGGCGACGGTCTGGGGCCGCGGTTTCGGGTGCATCATTGCGGGGCGGCCTACTAGGTCGTCGGAAACTCTTCGAGCTCGGAGATGATCCTGGCGACGCGCCGATAGTCGCCGCGTCCGATCAGCTCGAGCGGCTTGTCGTCGTCGAGCGCGGGAACCGGCTTGCGCAACCAGACGGCGATGTAGCTGGGGTCCATCACGCGCGTGAGACGCTCGACAAGCGCCGAGAGCTCGACCAAGCGCTCGGCGCGCTCGCCGGTCGGCGCGCGCGTGCCGGCCAACCACGCTCGCGCGGTGCTCCGGGCGGCACCGGTCGCCCGGGCGATATCGACGTCGCTTAGATGCCCGACCTCGCTGACAAACGCTGCCTCGCGTTGGAACGGGGACGGGGCCAGAGCGGCGGAGCGAGTCATCCCGTAAAGTGTAGCGCGATTGTAGCGAAATTGCAGCGCGAAACGGTGATCACCGCTGTCGCGATGGGCACATGCGCGCCAGTGCACAGGACGGGCAGTCGGGGTTGCGGGCGTGGCAGGTGCGGCGTCCGTGGCGCAGCAGGTTCACGTGGAACTCGAGCTCCGCGCCTGCGGGGGTCAGCGCGAGCATCTGGTCGTGCTGCTGATCCGCTGATCCGCCGGGCGCGAGCAGGCCGAGACGGGTCGCGACGCGCCCGACGTGGGTGTCCACGGGGACCTCGCGCAGGCCGAAGGCGAACAGCAGGACGCACGCCGCCGTCTTGCGCCCCACCCCGGGCAGCTCCATCAACGCGGCACGGCTGCGTTCGAGCGGCGCGTCACGCATCCAGTCGAGGTCGGGGGGATCGCCGATCTTCGCCAGCACCGCCTGGATACGAGCCGACTTGACCTTCGAGATGCCGCCCGGGCGAATCGCCTCCTCGACCTCTTCGAGCGGCGCGTCGCGCACCGCTTCCCAGTCGGGAAAGCGCTCGCGCAGGCGCGCGTAAGCGACATCGCGATTGCGGTCGTTGGTGCTCTGGGAAAGGATCGTGAGGACGAGCTCGGCGATCGGGTGTCCGTGGGGCGGGCGCTCGGGCACGCCGTAGACCTCGCGCAGGCGATCCATCAGGCGAGCGACGCGGCGGGCCTGCGGGCGACGCCAGGCAGCCCGCGCCATTAGCGGGCCGCCCCGTAACGCGCGCGACGACCCACTACACCGCGCTCCAGCGCTCGCATGTCCGCGCCGCCTCGGCGACGGCGTCGGGCAGCGCGACGGCGACGGCGGGCGGATAGAAGCCGCTGGCGTCGAGGCGCGCGAGCAGCACTCCCATCAGGGCGTCACCGGCGCCCATCGTCGATACGACCTCAGCGGGCACGCCCTCGGCGTCGGCGGTCAGCTCGCCGCGCAGGATCGCGCCGTCGGCGCCGAGCGTCACGACCGCCATTCGCGCGCCCGCATCGAGCAGCGCCCGCGCGGCGGCGTCGGGATCACGCTCGCCGGTCATCAACTCGGCCTCGACGCGATTGCAGCGAACGAGCATCGCGCTCGGGACGCACGCGTTCGCCGCCGCAACGGCCGCGGAGGCGGCGCCCCAGCGCCCGAGGCGCAGATTGGGGTCGAAGAACACCGGCCGGTCGCGTTCGAGCATCAGCTCGCGCAGCCGCATGCTGATCTCGCGCTCGCGCTCGCCGACGAGCGTGTTCGAGCCGAAGAACAGCGCATCGCAGCGGTCCGCCACCTCGTCGAGCCGACCCTCGAGTCCGGCGACCGAGCTCGCGATCGAGTCGCCATAGATCGCGAACGACGGCTCGCCCGACTCCGCCACCGAAACGAACGCCAGCGGAGTGGGCAACTCGGGGGCCAGCGAGAAGAAATCGAGCTCCACACCCTCGAGCTCGAGCCGGTCGCGCAGCCAGTGGCCCCAGGGATCGTCGCCCGCTCCACCCGCCAGCCAGACGCGCGCGCCGTGGCGCGCCGCCGTGACGGCGACGTTGGCGCAGGCGCCGCCGAAGTGCGGCACGAACGCGTCGGCCTGCCCGAGCCCGGCGACGGGACGCTCGCAGACGAGATCCACGAGAGCTTCTCCGAGACAGATGAGCGACACGGCGGCGGACGTTAGTTGACGACTATGCTCGCCGACCCGTGGGCGCAGCCGTCGAGCAGATCGAGCACGAGATCGATGGCCTGCCGGTCTGCTGGCGACGAGCGCCTTACGAGGGTGCGCCGGTCGTCTATGTCCACGGCGTCCCCGAGTCGTCGCAGATGTGGGAGCGGTTCCTGGAGAAGACAGGCGGAATCGCCCCCGACCTGCCCGGCTTCGGCCGCTCGGGCAAGCCGGCGGAGGGCGACTACTCGATCGCGGGCTACGACCGGTTCATGGAAGCCTTCCTCGACCATCTGGGAGTCGACCGGCTGCGACTCGTCGTCCACGACTGGGGCGCCGCGGCGCTCGCCTTCGCGCAGCGCTTTCCCGAACGCATCGAGCGCCTGGTGGTGATCGACGGCGTGCCGCTGCTGCCCGGCTATCGCTGGCATTGGGTCGCGCGCCTTTGGCGGCGGCGGGTGATCGGCGAGCTGGTGATGGGCACGACGAATCGCTGGACGCTCAAGCGGCTCTCGCGGCTGGCCACGCCGCGCCCGGGGCCGCTGCCCGATTCCTTCGTCGACGCCGTCTGGGAGCATTTCGACCAGGGCACGCAGCGAGCCATCCTGCGCCTCTACCGCTCGGCGCCCGCACCCGTGCTCGCCGCGGCCGGCGCACGGCTGTCCTCGATCACGGCGCCGTCACTCGTTGTCTGGGGCGAGCAGGATCCCTACATCTCACCCGACTTCGCCGATGCCTACGCCGGCGCACTCGCCAACGCGACCGTCGAGCGCGTGCCCGGCGCCGGCCACTGGCCCTGGATCGACAGGCCGGAGCTGATCGAGCGGATCGCCAGCTTCGCCGGCGCGCGCTGACGCGCATGCGACGGGTCGCGTCCCCGGCCTGGCCGAATGCCGCGCTGCTCGCGGCGGCATACCTGATCCTGGCGCCGCGCAGCGCCGACCTCGCCGCCGCCGTCTATCGCACACAGCTGTTCTCAGACCATCCGTGGGCGCTGTGGAACGGGGCCTGGTACGGCGGCCACCACGTGCTCGGCTACTCGCTCTTCTTCCCGCCCTTGGCGGCGCTCCTGGGCCCACGCGTCGTTGGTGCGCTGTCGTCGATCGCCGCGGTGGTGTTGTTCGAGCGGATCGCGCGGCGCGAGTTCGGGCGCGCTCGCCTGGGTTCGTTGCTGTTCGCGGTCGCGGCGGCGGCGAACCTGTTCGCCCAGCGCCTGCCGTTCGCGCTCGGGATCGCGTTGGCCCTGGGCGCCGTCGCCGCGGCCCAGGCCTCCAAACGGTGGCTCGCGCTCACGCTGGCGGCCGTCACGACGCTCGCGAGCCCGGTCGCGGGAGTCTTCCTGGCGCTGGCGGCCACCGGGTGGGGATTGGCGACGGTGGGACGGCGCCGCTTCGCCGCGCAGCTGGCGCTGGCGGCGCTGGCGCCCGTGGGGATCCTCGCGGTCGCGTTTCCCGAAGGCGGCAGCCAACCGTTCCCGTTCTCGTCCTTCTGGCCGATCATCGCCGTCTGCGCGGTGGCGCTGGTGCTGTTCGAGCGCAAGCACCGCGCGCTGCGCTGGGCGACCGTGCTCTACGGCCTGATGGCGGTCGGCGCATACGCGGTCGCCAGCCCGATGGGCGGCAACGCCGTACGGCTGGGCGCGCTGTTCGGACCGCCGCTGCTGGCAGCCGCCCTCTGGCCGCGCCGCCGCGCCGCACTGGTGCTCGCGCTCGTGCCCCTGCTCTACTGGCAATGGACTCCGGTGGTGCGCGATTTGCGCGCCGCCGCGGGGGATCGCTCGACGCACGCTTCGTACTACGCGCCACTGCTGTCCTTCCTGCGCACCGCCGCGCGGGCGGACGGTCCGTTCCGGATCGAGATCCCGTTCACGCGCAACCATTGGGAGGCGGCCTATGTCGCGCGCCACAATCCGATCGCGCGCGGCTGGGAGCGGCAACTCGACGTGCGCTACAACCACCTCTTCTATCGCCCGCGACTCACGGCGGCGCGATACGGGTCGTGGCTTCGGACCAACGGCATTGCCTACGTCGCGCTGCCCGACTCCAAGCTCGATTTCTCGGCGGTCGCCGAGGCTCGGCTGCTGCGCGCGGGCATCGCCGGCCTGCGCCCGGCGTGGAGCTCGCCCCACTGGCGGGTGTGGAAGGTTGTCGCGAGCAGACCGCTGGCGAGCCCCTCCCCGCTGACGACACTTGGGCGTGAG